>NZ_JBJIAK010000076.1:0-19342 GCF_045310915.1 Mycobacterium sp. SMC-17
ACAAAAGACACCAAAAACTGGCATCAAAAAAACAACCACACCCCACAAACGGGAAAACACGAGGTGCAGTCAAAAAACAACAAACAAAAACCACCAAACACACTATTGAGTTCTCAAACAACACGCCTTTTTCGGGCAACCCCACCAACCTACTATCTCTTGGTCGGGCTGTCAAGCTCTTGCTCTGGGCTTTTTCGGCCCCGCTCGTTCTTGACGTTGAATAGATTAGCGGGCCGATCTTGATTTTACAAAACGCCTGCATATGGCCGGTTTTTGGGCGAAAACGCGTCGCACAGGGGTCCGTCGGAACCGTCAGCGCGACACGCCAATCCCCGTCAACTGACCCGTTCGACCTCCGCGCCCAGACTCACGAGGTTCTCCACGAACAACGGGTACCCGCGATCGATGTGGAAAACGTCGTGAACCTCGGTGTCGCCATCGGCGACCAATCCCGCCAACACCAAGCCGGCGCCGGCGCGAATATCCGATGCCCACACCGGGGCACTCGACAACTGCGGAATTCCGCGGACCACCGCGTGATGTCCGTCGGTCCGGGCGTCGGCGCCCAGGCGGATCATCTCCTCGACGAAGCGGAACCGTGCTTCGAACACGTTCTCGGTGATCATCGAGGTGCCCTCGGCGATGCATGCCAGGCCGATGGCCATCGGTTGCAGGTCGGTCGGGAATCCCGGATACGGCAGCGTCGCGACGTTGACGGCCTTCGGCCGTTCGTACTGCACGACGCGGAAACCGTTGTCGTGCTGGGTGACGGTCGCGCCGGCATCGTGAAGTTTGTGCAGCACCAGCTGCAGGTGTTGCGGGTCCACCCCGGTGACGGCGACATCACCGCGCGTCATCGCCGCGGCAATTCCCCAGGTCGCGGCCACAATCCGGTCACCGATCACCCGGTGCTCGGTCGGATGCAGCTTGTCCACGCCGGTGATGGTCAGCGTCGAGGTCCCGCCCCCACTGACCTTGGCACCCATCTGGTTCAACATGTCGCAGATATCGACGATGTCCGGTTCCCGCGCGGCGTTGTGGATGACCGTCACACCCTCGGCGAGCACGGCCGCCATCAGGATGTTCTCGGTCGCACCCACCGACGGGAACTCGAGCTGGATCTCCGCACCACGCAGGTGGTCCGCCTCGGCGACCACGCAGCCGTGCTCGATGTTGCATCGCGCGCCGAGCTGCCGCAGACCGGATTGGTGCATGTCCAGGGGCCGCGAACCGATCGCGTCACCGCCGGGCAGCGCGACCTTCGCCTTCTTGCAGCGCCCCACCAATGGGCCGAGCACACACACCGAGGCGCGGAACTGCCGGACCGCGGCGAAGTCCGCGTCGTACTTCGGCTCGTCGGGCGACGTGATTCGGGCAACATCGCCTTCGAGCTCGACGGTCGCCCCGAGACCGCGGAGCACCTCCGCCATCAATGGCACATCCAGGATGTCCGGACAGTTGGTGATCGTGGTCGTGCCCTCGGCCAACAACGCCGCGGCCATCAGCTTGAGCACGCTGTTCTTCGCGCCCCCCACGGCAACTTCGCCGGACAACCGGCTACCCCCGGTCACCACGAAACGCTCGCTCACGCGGCTAAGTGTAAACAGCGGCGAGGGCCGGTGTCAGACAACGAACAGGTCACCGCGGGTACGGTTTCACCCATGGCCGTGCACCTGACCCGCATCTATACCCGGACCGGTGACGATGGGTCGACCGGGCTCAGCGATTTCAGCCGGGTGTCGAAGAACGACGCGCGCCTGGCCGCCTACGCGGACTGTGACGAAGCCAACGCCGCGATCGGCGTCGCGGTCGCCGCGGGCGCCCCGGACGAACGAATCCGCTTGGTACTCCTGCAGATTCAGAACGATCTGTTCGACGCCGGAGCAGATCTGTCGACCCCGGTGGTCGAGAATCCCGAATACCCGCCGCTGCGGATCACCCAGCCGTACATCGACCGGCTGGAAGGCTGGTGTGACGAATTCAACGAGCCGCTGTCGAAGCTCACGTCGTTCATCCTGCCCGGTGGCACTCCCCTGTCGGCATACCTGCACGTGGCCCGAACCGTGGTCCGGCGCGCGGAGCGGGCGGCCTGGCAGGCGATCGCGGAACACGGCGATTCGGTCAGCGTCCTGCCGGCGAAATATCTGAATCGGCTGTCGGACCTGCTGTTCATCCTGTCGCGGGTCGCGAACCCGGATGGCGATGTGCTGTGGCAGCCCGGCGGTGGGACGCCGCAATCCGACAACACCGGAACTCAATAGGGGAATTCAGACCGCGCGGCGGCGGGACCGCGGCGACGGCCGGGCCTCCAGCCACGACGTGAAAGCCGTCAAAGCCCCACGGTCCAAAGCGATTTCGTAACCGTTGCGCCGTTCGGGACTGTTGTCGCGCAGCTCGAGAATGACCGTTTCGATGGTCATGATGTCGAATTCGTCGCCCCGTGGGGCGCGGCGCCCAACAACTTCCAGGCCACGACGGGACAGCGTCCGGTCGGGCCACCAGCGCAGGCTCGACAAACGATAAAAGCCGGCCTCACCACCGCGGTAGCGCATGACTCCATGCCGCCACCCGTGGCCGCCGGCAGCTGGGTAGTCGCGCAGGATGGCGGCAGTACCGCCAACCTGACGCAACTTCCACAGCCGATAACTCAGTGCGGCAACGGCCAGCACCAACACGCCGACGAGCGCGACCATCATCAACATGGACGCGCTCATCGGAGTATCAGTCGAGCTGGCCTACGGCGCGCAGACGCGCCCGGCCCCACGCAGCGGTCGCCTCGTCGTCGGATGCGGCATCGGCCTTGGCCGCATGCGCATCGATCTCCGACTCCAGCGCCGCATCTTCAACCAGAATCCGCACGGTGTCCTCGGTTACCGAGAGGAACCCACCCGACACGGCGATCCGCAGATCATCCTCGCCCTCACGCTCGACCCGGACCATCGCGTCCTCGACCAGCTGGCCGACCAACGGGATGTGCCGGGGCAGGATGCCGATCTCGCCGGCGGTGGTGCGAGTGAAGACGAATGTGGCCTTGCCTGTCCACAGCGCGCGCTCGACGGCGACGATCTCGACGTCCATTTCGGCCATGTCACACCACCTTTCGTGCTCGAGTAGCTACAGCGATCACAGCTTGGCGCCGAGGCTTTCGGCCTTCTTCGCCAGGTCGTCGAGACCACCGATGAGGAAGAACGCCTGCTCCGGCAGGTGGTCGAAGTCGCCCTTGGCGAGACGGTCGAACGCCTCGATGGTCTCCTTCAGCGGCACCGTCGAACCCGGCTGGCCGGTGAACTGCTCGGCGGCCATCATGTTCTGGCTCAGGAAGCGCTCGATCTTACGGGCGCGGTACACCAGCACCTTGTCCTCTTCCGACAGTTCGTCGATACCGAGGATGGCGATGATGTCCTGAAGGTCCTTGTAACGCTGCAGGATTCGGATGACTTCCTGAGCGACCCGGTAGTGCTCGTCGCCGACGATGCTGGGGTGCAGGATCGTCGAGGACGACGCCAGCGGGTCCACGGCCGGGAAGATGCCCTTGGAGAACACCGCACGAGAAAGCTCGGTGGTGGCATCCAGGTGGGCGAACGTGGTGGCCGGGGCCGGGTCGGTGTAGTCGTCGGCGGGCACGTACACGGCCTGCATCGAGGTGATCGAACGACCACGGGTCGAGGTGATGCGCTCCTGGAGCTCACCCATCTCGTCGGCCAGCGTCGGCTGGTAACCCACGGCCGAAGGCATACGACCCAGCAGGGTCGAGACCTCGGAACCGGCCTGGGTGAACCGGAAGATGTTGTCGATGAAGAGCAGCACGTCCTGGTTCTGCTCGTCGCGGAAGTACTCGGCCATGGTCAGTGCCGACAGGGCGACGCGCATACGGGTGCCTGGCGGCTCGTCCATCTGGCCGAACACCAGCGCGGTGTCCTTGAGCACGTTGGCGTCCGCGAGCTCGACCCACAGGTCGTTGCCCTCACGGGTGCGCTCGCCGACACCGGCGAACACCGAGGTACCACCGAAGTTGCGGGCAATACGGTTGATCATCTCCTGGATCAGAACCGTCTTACCGACACCGGCACCACCGAACAGGGCGATCTTGCCACCGCGCACATACGGGGTCAGCAGGTCGACGACCTTCAGACCGGTCTCCAGCATCTCGGTGCGGGGCTCCAGGTCGGCGAAGGCCGGCGGCTTGCGGTGGATGGACCAGTGCTCGAACTCCTTGCCGTAACCCGGCTCGTCGAGGCAGTCACCCAGGGCGTTGAACACGTGGCCCTTGACGCCGTCGCCGACGGGCACCGAAATGGAGGCGCCGGTGTCGCGGACGTCGGTGCCACGCACCAGGCCGTCGGTCGGCTGCATCGAGATGCAGCGCACCAGGTTGTCACCGAGGTGCTGGGCAACCTCGAGGGTCAGGGTCTTGGCCAGCGCACCGAAGGTGATGTCGGCGTGCAGAGCGTTGAACAGCTCGGGCACAGAGCCACGCGGGAATTCGATGTCCACCACCGGGCCGGTGATGCGAACCACGCGACCAGTGGTCTTGGTCTCTACGGCAGAAGTCATATCTCTCTTCGCTTCCTACGGGGCCTATTTCGCGTCGGCCAGCGCGTTGGCGCCACCGACGATTTCGCTGATTTCCTGGGTGATCTGGGCCTGGCGCTCGCGGTTCGCGGCGAGGGTCAGGGCCTTGATCAGGTCGTCGGCGTTGTCCGTTGCCGACTTCATGGCGCGTCGACGCGAAGCCGACTCCGAGGCCGCGGCCTCAAGCAGTGCCGCGTAGACACGGGTCGCGATGTAGCGCGGGAGCAACGCGTCGAACAGCACGTCCGCACTCGGCTCGAACGAGTACAGGGTGTGGACCTCGGTCGGCTCCCCCGTGTACTCGACGGCCAGCGGTGCGATCCGCACGGCCTCGGCGGTCTGCGACAGCATCGACTTGAACTCGGTCGACACGATGTGCAGTTCGTCGACGCCCAAGACGCCGTCGGCACCCGGTTCGTCACCCTCATCGTCCGCACCCGACATGAACGCCGTCACCAGGGTGTCGGCGATCTCCTTGGCATTGGCGTACTCCGGACGCTCCGAGAAGCCGGTCCACGACTCGGCGACGGCGCGCTGACGGAAGCTGTAGTACCCCAAGGCCTTTCGGCCGACGACGTACAGCACCGGTTCCTTGCCCTCGTTGCGCAGCAACGTGAACAGTTCCTCGGCCCGACGCAGCACGTTGGCGTTGTAACCGCCGCACAGGCCGCGGTCGGACGACACCACCAGGACGCCGGCACGGCGCGGGTTCTCCCGCTCCACGAGCAGCGGGTGGTCCAGCGCGCTGGCCCCCGCAAGCTCGGTGAGCATGTTGGTGATCTCGGTGGCGTAGGGCCGGGCTGCATCAACCCGGGCCTGCGCCTTGGCGATCCGCGACGTGGCGATCAGCTCCTGCGCCTTCGTGATCTTCTTGATCGACGAGGCGGATTTGATACGTCCGCGTAGCTCGCGCAGTGTGGCTGCCATTGGTTACCTAGGCCTTCTTCGGTGCCGGCTTGTTGACCTTGACCGACTCCTGGCCGAGCTCAGCAGGATCCAGGGCCTCGGCCTCGGCTTCCTTGACAACGACCGAGCTGCCGTCGGAGGCGGCGAAGCCCTTCTTGAACTCGTTGATGACCGAGACCAGCTTCTCCTCGTTCTCCTCGGAGAGCTTCTTGGTCTCCTTGATCCCGGTGAGGATGTCGGCGTGGCTGGCCTTCACGTGCTCCAGCAGTTCGGACGAGAAGCGCGAAACGTCTTCGGCCGGAACCGAATCCAGGTGGCCCTGGGTACCGAGGAAGATCTCGATAACCTGGTCTTCGACGGCCAGCGGGCTGTACTGCGGCTGCTTCAGCAGCTCGACCAGGCGCACACCGCGGTCCAGCTGAGCCTTCGAAGCGGCGTCCAGGTCCGAGGCGAAGGCCGCGAAGGCCTCCAGCTCGCGGTACTGCGACAGGTCCAGACGCAGCGAACCCGCAACTTCCTTCATCGCCTTGATCTGGGCGGCACCACCGACGCGGGACACCGACACACCCACGTTCACGGCCGGGCGGACACCCTGGTTGAACAGGTCGGACTCCAGGAAGCACTGACCGTCGGTGATCGAGATGACGTTGGTCGGGATGAACGCCGAGATGTCGTTGGCCTTGGTCTCGATGACCGGCAGACCCGTCATCGAACCGCCACCGAGCTCGTCGGACAGCTTCGCGCAACGCTCCAGCAGACGCGAGTGCAGGTAGAAGACGTCACCCGGGAACGCCTCGCGGCCCGGCGGGCGACGCAGCAGCAGCGAGATGGCGCGGTAGGCGTCGGCCTGCTTGGACAGGTCGTCGAACACGATCAGGACGTGCTTGCCGTTGTACATCCAGTGCTGACCGATCGCCGAGCCGGTGTACGGGGCCAGCCACTTGAAGCCGGCGGGGTCGGAGGCGGGAGCCGCGACGATGGTCGTGTACTCCATGGCGCCACCCTCTTCCAGCGCGCGCTTCACGCTGGCGATGGTGGTGCCCTTCTGGCCGATCGCGACGTAGACGCAGCGCACCTGCTGCTTCGGGTCGCCGGTCTCCCAGGCCTCGCGCTGGTTCAGGATGGTGTCGACGCAGACGGCGGTCTTGCCGGTCTTGCGGTCACCGATGATCAGCTGACGCTGGCCGCGGCCGATCGGGGTCATGGCGTCGATGGCCTTGATACCGGTCTGCAGCGGCTCGCTGACGCTCTGGCGCTGAACGACGGTCGGGGCCTGCAGCTCGAGGGCACGACGGGTCTCGGCCTTGATCTCGCCCTGGCCGTCGATCGGCTCACCCAGCGGGTTGATGACGCGGCCGAGGAACTCGTCGCCGACCGGCACCGAGAGCACCTCGCCGGTGCGCTTGACCTGCTGGCCCTCTTCGATCTTCTCGAACTCACCCAAGATGACCGCACCGACGCTGTGCTCGTCGAGGTTCAGGGCCACGCCCAGAACACCGCCGGGGAACTCGAGGAGCTCCTGGGTCATGACCGAGGGCAGACCCTCGACGTGTGCGATGCCGTCACCGGCGTCGACGACAGTGCCGATCTCTTCACGATCGGTCGAGGCCGAGAACGTCGTTACGTAGTTCTCGATGGCACCTTCGATATCAGCAGCCGAGATTGTCAACTCTGCCATGGTTTTTGGTCTTCCTAGTCTTGGGTGTTTCGGAGTTAGTCGGGCAGCCGGTTGGAGGCGGCGGCCAGTCGTGACGAGATGGAGCCGTCGATCACCTCGTCGCCGACGGTGATGGTCAGACCACCGAGGAGGCTCGGGTCGACATGCAGCTGGACGGACACCGGGTGACCGTAGATGCGGGTCAGGACCGACGTCAGTCGGGTGCGCTGGGCATCCGACAGGGCCGCGGCCGCTTCGACGTGGGCAACCACCTCGCCGCGGCGGGCGACTGCCAGCTCGGCCAGATCAAGGACGGCCTGGTCAGCACGCTCACCGCGCAGCAGGCTCACGGTCTGCGTCAGCAGCGCCTTGACGGTGCTGTTGACCGAGCCGTTGGCACCGGTGAGGACCTTGTCCAGCAAGGCAACTCGGCCGTCGACCGGGGTGCCGTAGTCACCGAGCAGCGTCGAGAGGCGCGGCTGCGCGTCCAGCACACGGCTGAACCGGAACAGCTGATCCTCGACCTCGGCGACGTCACCGCTGACCTCGGCCCGCTTGATCAGTGCCAGGCGAGCGACGTGCTCGACGGCGTCGACCAGGTCGGACTGCTCCGACCACCGCGAAGACACCGCGGAACGCAGCAGCTCCAGTGCGTTGGCGCCGATCTTGCCGGACAGCACCGCGTCCAGCAGAGCGACCTTGGGGGCCGGGTTGTCGGCGGGCTCGGCCAGGTGCCGGCCGAGGTTGACCTCGGTCAGCAGCAGGCGGGCGACGGCGGCCAGATCATCGGCGAGCGCGGTCAGCGCGGCCGCATCCAGGCCGTTGGCGGTCGCGTCGAACTTCTCGACCAGCGCGGTCAGTGATTCCCGGCTCGCGGCCCGCAGCTTCACCTCGGCGTGGGTACCGACCTCGGCCGAGGACGGGGCCATCTGCTCGAGATCGTCGAGGAAGCGGTCGACGGTGCCGGCCTGCGCGCCGGGCTCGGCGACGTAGCGCCGCACCAGCTCGTCGGCCTTGGCGACGGATTCCGCGCCCAGCTCCTGACGGAGCTCGCGGATGACGCCCTGGCGCATCAGCTCGACGTGCTGGCCGCCCTGTGCCTTGATCCGCTCGGCGTCGATGGCGGCCTGCTCGGTGAGCTGCTCCACGATGCGCTGCGAATCGTGCCGGGCCTCGTCGGTCACCTTGGCCGACTCGGCCTTCGCGTCGGCAAGAGCCTTGGCGTGCATCTTGTCGGCGTCGGCGAGTTTCTGTGCGGCTTCGGCACTTTCGGCCAGCGCGACGCGAACGGCCTCCTGCTGCTTGGCCATCATGCCCTTCACCGGAGGTACCACGTACTTCCAGATGATGGCCACGATGACGGCAAAGCCGATCAGCTGCCCGATGAAGATTTCCATCTACTGGCTCCCGCCTGATTTCACGTCAGCCGCCAACTCGACGCCGAGAATGCGGCTCGCCAGCGTCTGGGACAGGTTGTCGACCGACGACTGCAGTTCGGTCTGTGTGGACTGCCGCTGTGCGGACAGTGCCTGGTCGGCACCCTTGAGGGTTTCGGCCACCTCACCACTCGCCGCTGCACGCGCCTGGTCGACGACCTTGCGGCCCTCGTTGCGGGCCTCGTCACGGATGGCCGAAGCCTCCGTGCGAGCGCTCGCCATCGCCGCGTTGTAGTCCGCCTCTGCGGCGGCCACCTGCTCAGCCGACTTCCGGTTGTCAGCAGCGGTCTTGGCCAGCATTTCCTCGCGTTCGACCAAGACCTTGCTGATCGGTGGCACAACCCACTTGCCGATCACGCCGAGCACGATCAGGAAGATGATCAGCACGACGAAGAAGGTCGCGTTGGGGATCAGGAAGTTCTGACCCCCGCCGCCTTCCGCTGCTGCCTGGCCCGAGGCCAGGATGGTTGCGCTCAATTCACCCATGTCGACGGATTACGACAGGCCCGGGGTGGCGAACACGAAGAGCGCCATGAAGGCCAGGTTGATGAAGTACGCGGCTTCCACCAGACCGACGGTGATGAAGAACGGGGTGAACAGGCGGCCCTGGGCCTCCGGCTGACGGGCGATGCCCGAGATCAGCGCGTTACCGGCGATACCGTCACCGATACCGGCACCGATGGCGCCACCGGCCATGATCAAGCCACCGCCGATGAGGGCGCCCTGGATGATAGTGGCGTTCGTTGCTGCGTCGGCCATTCTCTTTTTCCTCCTTGGTAACTGGTAGCTGCGCTACCAGGGTCTTATTTGTGGTTCCTACAGGTCTTGCGGGTACTCAGTGGTGCTCGTCGAGTTCCATCGACTGGCTGAAGTACAGGATCGTCAGCAGCGCGAAGATGAACGCCTGGATGAGGCCGACGAACAGGTCGAAGGTCTTCCAGATGGCGTTCGGCGCCCACTGCACGTACCACGGGAACATCGCGATCAGCGCGACCAGGATGCCGCCGGCGAACATGTTGCCGAAGAGTCGGAGCGACAGCGAGACCGGCTTGGCGATCTCCTCGACGATGTTGATCGGCGCCAGGACCGCGACGTGGCCCTTCAGCAGCTTCTTGAAGTGGCCGAAGACGCCCCGGCGCCAGATGCCCGCAGCGTGGTAGCAGAGGAACACGAACAGCGCGAGCGCCAACACGTAGTTGATGTCCGAGGCCGGCGGGGCCAGCAGTTCCTTCGCGCCACCGTCTTCCCCACCGAACTGCACCGGCAGGACCGACAGCCAGTTGGAGATCAGGATGAAGGTGAAGATCGTGACGGCCAGCGGGAGCACGAACGGCGCGATCTTCATGCCGATCGCGGTCTCGATCTGCTGGCGCATCTGGATGGTGATGGCCTCGAAGAACAGCTGTACACCGCCCGGCACACCGGTGGAGGTCACCTTGGCCTTCACGAAGAACGCCAACGCGATGACGATGACCGCGGCCACGCTGGTGGCGATGATCGTGTCGACGTTGAAGGTGTAGCCCCACAGCTCGTGCTGCTCGTGGTGGCCGACCTCGATGGCGGCCTCGGCGGTGAATTGTTGAATCACTTGGGTCGTCAGTCCTTTGCTTCTGATCCGTCGTGTGCTTCTGGTTGGTCGCCGCCGCCACCGTTACGTTGGCCGGCGCGGACCTTCTTCATCACCGGCAATGCGGTGCTCATGACAAGAATCGCCTGGAACAAAGCCACCCCGAACAGCACGCCGATACCGGTTGGCTTGAAGAACCACGTGATCAGCAGGGCGATCACCGAGATGGCGACCAACCGCATGGCGGAGTTGGCGGCCATCTGCATCTTCAGGGGGTGGTCCTTGGCGGTGACCTTGGCAACCGCGCGACGGACCATCATGGCGTTGGCCAGACCGAGCGCCATCCCCAGACCGAAGAAGGCGCCGAACTTCAGATTGCCGCTCACTGCGTAGCCGCCACCGAGTGCGATGGCTGTCACGAGGAGCGAGATAGCAAACAAGCGCACGGGCTGAAAAGCCACTGCCGGCAACACCAAAGGCGCGTCCTGCGCTGGTGTCGTCATGGTGTTCACCTCAATCCCGCGGTCACGAGTGCCGTCCCCATATACCTGGCAATCCTGTGTGCGTGCCCACAGAGCGTATCGAAGGTCACATCGAGCGCGTCGGGCACACTGGAATCACCCAAGGGGAAGCTCCCTTTGTCGGTCGTCATTCGGCGCCGATCGGCTTGTGTGAACCGATGGGCCGGGCCGGCAACCCGCGAGGTTTTTCGGGTTCTGCCAGAACCGTACCACATGGTGAGCACCCGAAAACGGGCACCTACTACTTTTTGTCGTACTCGCCTTCTGGCAGGTCATCGCGCCGCCGCAGGAGCGGAATCAGGGTGAAGATGGCGGCCAGCAGGATGGCCCCGAGCATCACCGCACCGGTGTACCGGGGGTCGAAGAAAATGGTGCTGGCCGCCCCCAGCGCCACGATGCCCACCCATAGGTAGATCAACAGCACGACGCGTCGGTGCGAGTGACCGATCTGCAGCAGCCGGTGGTGCAGATGCATCTTGTCGGGACTGAACGGGCTGAGTCCGGCACGGGTGCGGCGCACGATGGCCAGCAGCATGTCGAGGGCCGGTACGAACATCACCGCAACGACCAACAGGAATGGCGACAGCAAAGCAAAAACGTCGCGCGCGCCGTAGGCGTTCTGCGAGATCGGGCCCGCCGCCGTGGTCGACGCCGCCGCCAGCATCAGGCCGATGAGCATGGACCCGGAGTCGCCCATGAAGATGCGGGCCGGGTGGAAGTTGTGCGGCAGGAAGCCCAGGCACGCGCCGGCGAGCACCACGGAGATGACGGCGGGCGGGTAGAACAGCACGTCACCGCCGTGGTCGCGCAGCAGCCCGACCGAGAAGATGCAGATGGCCGAAGCGGTGATGAGTCCCAGCCCGGCGGCCAGACCGTCGAGGCCGTCGACGAAGTTCATCGCGTTGACGATCGACACCGTCAGCGCCAGGGTCAGCAGGATCGACGACGCCTGGTCCAGCACGATGGTGCCGACGCCGCCGATCGGGATGTACAGCACACTCCACGCGACGCCCATGGTGACCAGGACGCTGGCCGCGGTGATCTGGCCGGCGAACTTCGTCAGGGCGTCCAGGCCCCAGCGATCGTCGATCAGGCCGATCAGCATGATCAGGCCGCCCGCCACCACCACCGCGGGCATACCGGACGAATAGACGAAACCTCGGGTCAGTGCGGGCAATTGGGACGCCAGCAGGACGGCGGCCGCCACCCCGATGTACATGGCCAGCCCGCCCATCCGCGGGACCGGCTGGACGTGGACGTCGCGTTCACGCGGGTAGGCCACGGCGCCGAACCGGAACGCCAGCGCCCGCACCCAGCCCGTGGCGAAGTAGGTGATGATCGCCGCGGTCAGACCGACCAGAACGAGCTCCCGGAGGGGAACCCCGGTGCCCCGGTCGATCTGCGCGAGCAGCCGGCCTGCGTCGGCAACTACGGTCACGACACCTCGCCGGTCAGGGACTCCGCTTCGACTCCGAGCACTTCGGCGATCTGCGCGAGCGAGATCGGGCCCTCCCGCAGCACCCGCGGCGTCGCGCCGGTCAGGTCGACGATCGTGGACGCGGCCTGCTTGGTCGCCGGTCCCGCGTCCAGGTAGACCTCGACCTTTTCGCCCAGCTGCGCCCGCGCCTCGTCGGCGTTGACCGCGGGCGGTTGGCCCGAGATGTTGGCGCTGGACACCGCCATGGGGCCGACCTCACGCAGCAGCTCGATGGCCACCGGGTGCAAGGGCATGCGCAGCATGACGCTGCCGTTGGTGTCACCGAGGTCCCACGACAGCGACGGGGCCTGCCGCACGACCAGGCTCAACGCGCCGGGCCAGAACGCCTCGATCAGGTCCCGGGCCGCCGGGGGCACGGCGTAGACGAGCCCGTCGATGGTGCGCCAGGAACCGACGAGCACCGGGACCGGCATGTTGCGGCCCCTCCCCTTCGCAGCGAGCAGCGCCGCGACGGCCTCGCTGTTGAAGGCGTCGGCACCCAGGCCGTAGACGGTGTCGGTGGGCAACACGACCAGGCGGCCGCCCTTGAGCGCACTGATAGCCGAGGCGATCCCGGTGGCGCGCTTGGCCGCATCACCGCAGTCGAACGTCTCCATCCTTCACTCCTCACGCAAGCGTTTCGTCGGTTGCCATGACCCGTTTTACCGTCGGGTCGCGGTGACGAACCGGGGCCGCCCGGTCAGGTCGCGCCGCGCGGTGATGTCACCGAACGTACCGTCGCGGTCCAAGGCGGCCACCACCTGATCGGCTGTGGTGTCGTCGTGTTCGATGCCCAACTTGCCGCCGGGACGCAGCAACCGGGCCGCCAGCGCGATGATCGGCACGATGACGGACATGCCGTCGGGCCCGCCGAACAGGGCGCCTGCCGGGTCGTGGTCGATGACTTCGGGGTCGAGATCGGCGCCGTCCGGAATGTACGGCGGGTTGGACACCAGCAGGTCCACTGTGCCGGTCCTGTCTGACAGCAGGCTGGGAACGGTGACGTCGGCTTCCAGCACCTCGACGGCGCTGCCGGCGCAGTTGCGCCGGGCATAGGCCAACGCCTCCGGGGACTTCTCGACGGCCACGACCTGCGCTTGCGGCCAGGTGTGCGCCAGCGCCAGGGCCAGCGCTCCCGAGCCCGTGCACAGGTCCACGATCACCGGGCTCGGCGGCAACGGCTGGTTCATGGCCCACTCCAGCAGGGCCTCGGTCTCCGGCCGCGGAATGAACACCCCCGGACCGACGTGCACTTCCACCGGACCGAATGCCGCGGTTCCGATCAAGTGCTGCAAGGGAATTCGTTGTGCGCGACGCGCGATGAGGTCGCCATAGCCGGCGAAGAACGTCGGGTCCGGCTCGACGAACAGCAGCCGGGCCCGATCGACTCCGGCGATGTGCGCCGCCAGGTACTCGGCGTCGACGCGGGCGGAATCGATGCCCGCCGCAGCCAACGTCGCGGTGGCCTCGTCGAGCGCCTGCCGGATGCTATTCACCCTCGGCGAGCCGGGCCTGCTTGTCGGCGGCCGCGAGGGCGTCGAGCAGCGCGTCCATATCGCCGTCGAGTACCTGGTCGAGGTTGTGGGCCTTGAAGTTGATGCGGTGGTCGGCGATCCGGTTCTCCGGGAAGTTGTAGGTCCGGATGCGCTCGCTGCGGTCGACGGTGCGGATCTGGCTGGCGCGGTCCGCGGACGCGTCGGACGCGGCCTGCTCTTCGGCCAGCGCCTGCAGACGCGCGGCGAGCACCACCATGGCGCGGGCCTTGTTCTGCAGCTGCGAGCGTTCGTTCTGGCAGGTCACGACGATGCCGGTGGGCAGGTGCGTGATGCGCACCGCCGAGTCGGTGGTGTTGACGCCCTGACCGCCCTTGCCGGACGAACGGTAGACATCGATCCGCAGGTCCGATTCGTCGATCTGCACCTGCTCGACGTCTTCGGGCTCCGGGTAGACGAGGACGCCAGCGGCCGAGGTGTGCACGCGGCCCTGCGATTCGGTGACGGGCACGCGCTGCACGCGGTGCACACCGCCCTCGAACTTCATGCGCGACCACACGCCGTCGGCCGAATCGCCCTTGCTGGCGATCGTGATGGTGGCGTCCTTGTAGCCGCCGAGGTCCGACCAGGTCTCGTCGAGCACGGTGACGGTCCAGCCATGACGCTCGGCGTACCGGATGTACATGCGCGCGAGGTCGGCCGCGAACAGCGCCGATTCCTCGCCGCCTTCCCCGGACTTCACCTCGAGGACGACGTCGTCGGCGTCGTGCGGGTCGCGCGGGGCCAGCAGGTCGGTCAGCTTGGCGTCCAGCTCGGCGACGCGGGCCTCCAACTCGGGCACCTCCGCGGCGAACGCGGCGTCCTCGGCGGCCAGCTCGCGGGCCGCCTCGAGGTCACCCCGGGCGGCCTCGAGCTTGCGGTAGGTCACGACGATCGGCGACACCTGCGCGAACCGGCGACCGACCTTGCGGGCGGCGCCGGCGTCGGCGTGCAGGTTCGGGTCCCCCAGCTGCCGCTCGAGGTCGGCGTGCTCGGCCAGCAGTGCCTCGATGCGGGGCGCGGTATCGGTCTGTGCCACTTTCGGACTCCTGCGGTTGTTCTGGGGTGCCGGATGCTGGATACGAAAACGGCGCCCGGACCTGACGCGAATGCGACAGATCGGGCGCCGTTGACGAAGCTAGCTCTCGGACGCGGCCTTCGAGCCGGCGTTGCGCTTGCCGTACCGCTTCTCGAAGCGGGCCACGCGGCCGCCGGTGTCGAGAAGCTTCTGCTTGCCCGTGTAGAACGGGTGGCACTGCGAGCACACCTCGACCACGATGTGGCCGCTTTCCTTGGTGCTACGAGTCTGGAAGCTGTTGCCGCAACCGCAGACCACGGTGGTCTCGACGTATGCGGGGTGAATACCCGATTTCATTTCATGGTCCTCTGTGATCGATGGCGCCGGGTCGCCCGAGAATTCGGACGTGAACCGGAGCCGAGGGGGTTCGGCGGTCGATTATGCCAGGTCAGCCGCCAAGGTCCTAAACGCCTCCGGGCCGGCGACTATTCCGCGGCACCGCGCTGCCCCAGCTCGGCGAGGCGACGCTCCAGAAATCGTCGCTCCGGTTCGGTCGTCGCCAATGCCAGCGCGCGCTCGAAGGCGGTCCGTGCCTCTCCGGTGCGGCCCAAGCGACGCAGCAATTCCGCCCGGGTCGACGGCAGATAGCGATAATCGCCCAGGTCAAGGGCATCGATGAGCTCCAGCGCCCGGGCGGGATCGCCGGCCTCGGCGACGGCCACCGCACGATTGAGCGCCACCACAGGGGATCCGGTGAGCGCTTCCAGCCGCTCGTACAGGACCACGACCTCGGGCCAGTCGATCTCTTCGTCGGCCTGCAGTGAGGCGATGGCGGCCTGCAGCACGTAAGGCCCGGCGGCCAGCCGCAGGGCCAGCGCGCGGTCCAGCGCGGCCCGCCCGGCGTCGACCTTGGCCTGGTCGTACCGCGTGCGGTCCTGCTCGGCGAGCGGCACCACCCGACCGTCGACCACACGGGCCGCGCGCCGCGAATCGTGCAGCAGCATCAAGGCCAGCAACCCGTAGGCCTCGGGTTCGTCGGCCAAGAGGTCGGCGAGGAGACGGCCGAGGCGGATCGCTTCGGCGGCGAGGTCATCCCGCTCGGTGAAGCCCTGGTTGAAGATCAGGTAGATCACCGCCAGCACCGTCGTCACGCGGTCAGGTAGCAACCGGTCGGCCGGCAGGGCGAAAGGGATGTTCGTCGCCTTGATCTTGGCCTTGGCGCGGGACAGGCGACGCTTCATGGTGTCCTCGGAGACCAGAAAGGCCCGCCCGATCTCGGCAGTGGTCAGCCCGCCGAGCGCCCGCAGCGTGAGCGCCACCTGGGCGTCGCGCGCCAGGGCCGGATGGCAGCACATGAAGATCAGCTGCAGCCGGTCGTCGCCGATGGTGCTGTCATCGAGGTCGATGTCGTCCATGGTGATTGCCTGTTGATCGGCGTGGAGCAGCCGGGTTTTGGCGCGCAGCGTCTGCTCGCGGCGCAACCGGTCGATCGCCACGTTGCGGCCGGTCCGCACCAGCCAGGCCACCGGCGCATCGGGCACACCGTCCCGGGCCCACCGCTCGGCAGCGCGGACGAATGCCTCCTGCGCGGCATCCTCGGCGAGCTCGAAATCGCCGAGGATGCCGATGAGCGCGGCCAGGACCCGGCCCCACTCGCGCTGGAAGATGGCGTCGATCAGTAGCCCGTCTCCACGGGTACCTCGAAGAGCGGCCGCACCTCGACGCCGCCACCGAGCCGCACGGCCGGGATCCGCTGGGCGAATTTGATGGCCTCGTCGAGATTTTCGGCATCGATGACGAAATAGCCGGCGAACACCTCTTTGGTGTCGGCGAAGGGACCGTCGGTGATCAGGTCGGCCCGAACCGACGTCGCGGTTTCGACGGGTTGCAGGTGGCCGCCACCGACGCACTGCGGGTCCTGACGAAGCGCGGCGTACTCGGCCGACAGGGCCGCGTGCTCTTCCTCGGTGATGTCGGTGTCGTGGCTGCCCGGCTTGATGTAGATCAGCGTTGCGTATTTCATCGGTGGCTCCTTTTGGGTTGATCGTCCAACAGCAGTGAGACGAACGGGGACCCAATGCGGGGACACGATCGCCGAAATCAGTTTTCGGCGAGTGGCGCGTACTCCGTGCCGTCGCGTTTCCACAGCACCCGGCCGGCCGGATCGGTGCCCAACGCAACCAGTTCCCGCTTGAGAATCTTGTTGGTCGCGGTGCTGGGCAGGTCGTCGGCGATCCAGACGTACCGCGGCCGGGACTTCGGGGACAGGTCCGGCTGCGCGGCCAGGAATTCCGCGAACGCCTTCGGGTTGAGGGCCTGGCCGTCGCGCAGCACCATGGCGGCCATCACCTGGTCGCCGACGAACTCGTCGGGCACCGGGTAGACCGCGACGCGGCTGATCACCGGGTGCCGCAACAGGATTCGTTCGATGGGCGCCGCCGTGATGTTCTCTCCGTCCACGCGCATCCAGTCGGCGGTGCGGCCGGCGAGGTAGATCCAGCCGTCGGCGTCGCGGTAGGCCAGGTCCCCCGACCAGTACATGCCGTGCCGCAGCCGTTCGTCCGTCGCACCCTGGTCGTTGTGGTAGCCGCGGAACATGCCGCTGCCGTTCGTGTTCACCAGCTCGCCGGTGGCCGCCTCGGCATTGATCAGCGCGCCGGTCTCGTCGAAGCGGGCCACCTCGCACTCCTGGACGGTCTCCGGGTCGTAGACGGCGACGCCCGGGAAACCCTTGCCGACGCTGCCGGCCGGGGTGCCCTCGGAGCGGGTGATGATGATCGCGAGCTCGGTCGAACCGAAGCCGTCCCACACGCTGCAGCCGAAGCGGCGGCTGAACTCGTCGATGTCGCGGTCGGCGGCCTCGTTGCCGAACGCCACCCGCAGCGGGTTGTCGTGGTCGTCGGGCTGCTCGGCGGTGGCCAGGATGTAGGCCAGCGGCTTGCCGACGTAGTTCATGTAGGTCGCGCCGTAGCGGCGGATATCCGGGAGGAAACCCGACGCGGAGAACTGCGCGGGCGCCATCGCCGCGCCGGAGCCGAGTGCGACGCCCCAGCCGGCGTAGACGCCGTTGGAGTGGAACAGCGGCATCGCCAGATAACAGGTGTCCTTCTCGGTCAGCTCGTAGCGCTGCACGAGTGCCGCCGCGGAGAACAGCACGATGGAGTGCGCCACCTCGACGGCCTTGGGCTCACCGCTGGTGCCGGAGGTGAAGATCATCATGAAGGTGTCGTCGGTCCCGACTTCACGATGTGGGGTCAGGTCCTGCTGCGGCCACTCGGTCGCGGTGACGTCGACGATGGTGACGCCGGGCAGGCTGACACCGTCGAGCAGGTCGCGGTGTTGGGCGTCGACGAGGACGATCTGGCATTCGACGCGGGCGATGTCGCGGGCGAGCGCCGCACCGCGACGGGTGTTGTTGATGCCGCACAGCACGTAACCGCCCAGGGCCGCGGCAGCGAGCGCCGTGAGCATGTCCGGGGTGTTGCCCAGCAGCGTGCCCACATGCAGCGGCCGCATCGGGTCGGCCTGGCCGATCAGGGCTGCGGCCTGCGCCCGGGCTCCGGCGACGTACTCTCGCCAGGTCCAGGTCGCCTCGCCGTACTTGACGGCGACGGTGTCCTGGTCGGCGCGTTCGCGAAGCAACTGCTGAAGGGTGTCCGCCATGTGGGCTCCCGGGGCATGGGCGATCACGAGAACCACCCGAGTGAACAGATTCCTGGAAGTGTCTACCATGCTTGACGGGTAGCGCACTAGCGTCAGCGCCCTGGCAGAATCGTCGTTCGCCCGGTTGACATGTGAGGAGACATCCCGGTGGCAAGCCCAGAATCCCCGAAGAGCGTGCGTGATCGACTGATCGACGCCGCCGAAGAGTGCATGCGCGCCAAGGGAATTCGCGCCACGACGGTATCCGAGGTCGCCGAGGCCGCCGGCGTCTCCCGCGGCTGGCTGTACCGGCACTTCCCGGACAAGGTGACGCTGCTGGGCGCCGCGATCGTCCGGCTCAACAACGCCTACTGGAGCGACGCGCACGCCATGCTGGCGTCGATCGAAGGCCTGGACAACCAGATCGTCACCGGAATCCAGCACGGCCGCACCGCCTATGACGATCCCGGGGCCCTGCTGATGAAGCTGCGCGTCGAGGAGCCCGACGAGTTCGCCGCCTGCGCCGGCGCCGGCGTGCAGGGCCTGGTGCCCGACCTCGCCGATTTCTGGTCCCGCTACCTCGTCGCCGCGCGCGACAACGGCGAAATTCACCCCGATACCGACATCGACGACGCCGCCGAGTGGATCGCCCGCGTCATCCTGTCGCTGGCCACGATGCCCGGGCAGCGGCTGGACGCCAACAACGCCGACGAACTGCTCGCGCACGTGCGCCGCTACGTGATGCCGGGACTGAAGGCCCAGCCGTAAACCAGCCGGCGAACTGGTTGTCGGCGCGGACTTCGGCTTTCCCAAGCGCGAAACCAACCGGATGGCGGCTTTCGGCCAAGTTTCCCGCCACCCCGTTGGTTTCGTGTTCCACTCAAAATGTCGAAGCCCCCAAATCGGCTGATTTGGGGGCTTCGGCGCGGGCTGGGGCCTAGCCCGGATTTTGCGTGGTAATTGGTGTGGGTTCGGTGTGATGCCGAGTTGTGTTGTTGGGTAGTGGTTTTCGTG
>NZ_JBJIAK010000077.1:0-19159 GCF_045310915.1 Mycobacterium sp. SMC-17
CACCCAGCCAACCAGACACCCCAATCACAGGCCGACAGCAGCTGACCGTTCTACACCCTCAATCATGAAGAGCCAGTAATGGTCTTCATCATCTAAACTCGAGCGACACCAAGAACGGCATGCCCCAAATCGGCAAGTAGAACCGAAATGCGTTCGGCGGCCATACCGGTTTCGCGGTATTGCAACGTCGACTGAATCGCTCCAATTGCGCCGTGGACTACAGCTCGTAATCCTGTCTCGTCAAGTTCGGGGCGGAGCTCACTGAGGACGTGCACCCACTCCTCGAGATATAGACGCTGTTTGCGACGTAACTGACTGCGCTGCTGCGCGGCCAGATTGTGAAATTCGCGGTAGTAGACGATGGCGAGTTCGCGTTGGTCCAAAACGAGCGCTACATGGTCCGCGACGAGGGTGGTCAGTGCCTCGGCGTCGTCACGGCTCTGTTCGACGATCGAGGAAGCACGCTGCAGTAGCGTGTCGATCACTTGCTCGAATAGCGCCGCCAGCAAGCCTGCCTTGCTTTCGAAGTGTCGGTAAATCGCCGGACCGACGACGCCGGCGGAATCGCCGATATCGGCCATCGATGCGGAATGATATCCGCGGTCCGCGATAATCTGCGCGGCTGCCGTCAGAATCCGCGCTCGACGTTCATCGCCCCTTCTGCGACCGTAGGCGACCGTCAGACTCATAGCCGACCTTCCTTTCGCGGAAAAGGGTGGTTGTCTGGACCGTGCACGACGCCTGCGGAGTCGAAGCACCGCCCGTGATGTTAGCATTGATTCACTTACTCGAGCTGAACCTCCCGACATCAGCACCGAACGTAAATTGTGCTCCGAACGACTTGGCCTGCGAGGCTTTCTCGTCTGTAAGAAGCGCGCTACGTGCAATTCGCGGACGGGCCAGCGCGAATCATCAATGTGCGTTTCAGACGTCGCTGGACCGCATGACATCGCCGTACATCTAGGCATGTCGCGCTCGAAGGTCGAGGCGTTGCTTGGCCGCTACTGGATGGCTCCAGACCAGAACACCAGGTTTGGTGGTGCGCCGAACCACACCATATCGCTGTGAGCACTCCGAGCCCGGGACCTGGTGCGTCTCGATGATCAAAAAGCCGGGCCGCCATGTCAGCGCAACCACAGCGGCGTGGAATACGCCAACGTCAATCACGCGGTCGATGAGCACTCGCGGGTGACGTATAAGGAGACCGGGACTGCCCCCGGATTGGACGACTCCTCACCAGTGAGGAGTCGTCCTTGCTGAGCTGATCAACCCCCGTTCCGAGACGTTTGGCGGTTCAAGCTGAACCGGCGAGCAGTTCGGCGCGGTCGGTGGGAAGACGTTTGGTGATGGCCTGTTTAGCAAGCATGAAATCGCGTGGTCGATTGACGCAGTCGGCGGCGATGAGTTCGCCATCGCGGAAGTAAAAGCAACTGAATTCTCTATGGTGCGATGGTTCGCCGCTGAGTACGACTTCGTCGTATCCGGTGTTCAGACCGGCGATCTGGAGTTTGAGGTCGTACTGGTCGGACCAGAACCACGGTAGCGCAGCGATGGCGCTGCGCTTCCCGCAGATGGTCGCCGCGGCGATCTTGGCCTGCTCGCCGGCGCTCGGCACCGATTCCAGCCGAATGCGTGAACCGTATCGGGCCATCACGTGGCTGGTGCAGTCGCCGGCGGCCACGATGTCCGGATCGCTGGTGCGGGCCTGGTCATCGATCGCGATGCCGTTGTCGACGGATAATCCTGCGGCTGAAGCGAGTTCGGTGTTGGGTACCACGCCGATACCGACGATCACCACATCGGCAGGAAGTAATGCGCCGTCCGCCAGCACTACCTCTCGCACGTTGCCGTTGCCGGTGAAGGCTTCGACGAGGGCCTGAGTTCTGATGTCCACGCCCGCGTCGCGGTGGATCCGCGTGAAGAACGCGGACACTTCCGGCGCGGTGACCCGTTCAAGTACACGATCCGTCGCCTCCAGGACAGTGACCTGCATGCCCAGCGAACACAACGAGGCCGCTGTCTCCAACCCGATGTAGCCGCCCCCCACGATTACGACCCGATGGCCGGGTACAGCAGCTGCTCGGATCGATTCGACGTCAGCCGCGGTGCGCAGGTAGTGAATCCCGCGAAGGTCCGCCCCCGGAATCGGCAGTTGCCTAGCCCTCGCGCCGACACACAACGCGAGCTTGGTATAGCTCACCGTGTCACCGGTATCCAATAACACGCGCCCCGCGGCCCGGTCGATCGAATCCACGGTCGAGTGCACAAGCTTAATGTCCTGCTTGGGGTAGAAATCGGCACTGCGGATCAGGAGTTCGTCGAGGTTGCTCTTACCGGCCAGGTAGGTCTTCGACAACGGCGGACGGTGATATGGCAGTTTCCCCTCATCCCCGATCAGGACGATCTCGCCTGCCCAACCGTCACGCCGGAGATTGCCCGCCAGCTGCGCGCCGGCGTGGCTGGCTCCGACGATCACCGCCCGTTCGGGCGTCATGCACTCTCTTTGGGGGTGAGGCGGACCATCAACTTGCTGATGCCCCGAATGAAATTCGATTGCACGTACTCAGGCTTGCCGATGACCTCGATGTTCTCGAAGCGTGGGAGCAGTTCCTCCCACAGGATCCGCAGCTGAAGCTCGGCGAGCCGGTTGCCCATGCACCGGTGCACGCCGAACCCGAAGGCGATGTGATTGCGGGCGTTGCTTCGATCGATGATCAACTCGTCGGGCCGCTCGAAGACACGCTCATCCCGATTGCCCGAGGCGTACCACATCACCAGCTTGTCGCCCTTGCGGATGAACTGCCCGTTCAGCATGGTGTCCTTCTTCGCGACGCGCCGCATGTACGCCAAGGGGGTCTGCCACCGGATGATCTCGGGAACCATTCCGGGGATCAGGTCGGGATTCGCCTTCAGTTTCTCGAACTGGTCGGGGAACTCGTTGAGGGCCAGCACCCCGCCACTCATCGAGTTACGCGTGGTGTCATTGCCCCCGATGATCAGCAGCAGCAGGTTGCCCAGAAACTCCATCGGGCGGTC
Organism: Mycobacterium sp. SMC-17; assembly: GCF_045310915.1. Lineage (NCBI taxonomy): Bacteria > Bacillati > Actinomycetota > Actinomycetes > Mycobacteriales > Mycobacteriaceae > Mycobacterium > Mycobacterium sp. SMC-17. The sequence continues at coordinate 3,037 of NZ_JBJIAK010000077.1, forward strand.
GATGAGATCTTTCGTTTCGTCGTTGCTCTGCAGCATCGTGATCAGATCGAATCCGGGCTCTTCCCCGCGGGCCGTTCGAGCTGCCTTGTCGCGCCAGAGCGCACCGAGCCCCTGCGCCATATCAACCATGCCGCGGAAAATCTCGTCGTTGTCGGACGGACCACCGTTGGCCTGCTCCATGGAGCCGGCCAGATCCGACCACTCCACCAGCTTGCGGCGCCGCTCGTACGGGAAGTCCAACAGCGTCGCCAGCATGCGTGCGGTCAGCTCGACAGAGACGTTCTGTACCCACTCGAACGGCTCGTTCACCGGCAGGTCGTCCAACACCTCCCGAACGCGTGAGCGGATCAACCCCTCCATCTCACGCAGGTTCTTCGGCGCCACAACTCCCTGAACGGTGGCGCGCTGGCGGTCGTGGCGCGGCGGGTCCATCGCGATGAACATCGCGACGTCCATGAAGCGGGGCGGAGTGCCAATGATGATGAACGGTTCCGCCGAGAACACCTCGTGGTTCTTGTCCACGGCGATGATGTCCTCATGCCGGGTCACCGACCAAAACGGACCGAACGGACTCTTCGCCTGGTAATGCACCGGAGCCTCGTTGCGCACCCGCTCGAAGTAGGACTGCCAGCGACCCTGACGGTAGAGGAACGGGTTGCTGAGATCGATATCAGCCAAGTCGACGTCCTCGACCGGCGGGATGGGGGTCTCGGTGAACAACTTCTGGCCGTTCGTCCCGGTGATCAACCGGCGCATCTTGTCGTAGCCGTGAGCGCCCCTCAGTTGCATCTTCACGGGCAGCGTGGACTGTACTTTCGCGGTGACTGCTGAGGAAATACTCATCTTTTACTCCCCTCTCGTGGTTTACAGTTGGAATTCGGGCAGTTCGACGGTCAAACCGTCCCAAGCCTCAGACGCGGCCATCTGGCACGACAGTCTCGAAGTTGGTTGACGCTCGGGATGCATGCTGAGCATGTCTTCTTCGATCGCTCCCGAGCTACCCACCTTGTCCGACCACTCGTGGTCCACGATCACGTGGCACGTGCCGCAGGCGGCTTCCCCGCCGCAATCGCCGTCGATTCCGGGTACCGCGTTGTTCAGCGCGATCTGCATTAACGATTGACCCTCGACAAGGGTCGCTTCGTACGACTCACCATCGTGAGAGACAAAGGTTACGACTGCCATAACTGCCCGTCCTTTACTCGCGTATCCACCTTCCAATTGTTGCCGTGAGCAATCGGTATCGCTATGTTCGAAGCAGTCAGAGAAGTGTGGATTTAGCTCACAAGGGGGTGGGCTGTGGAGCTCGAAGACGCGGGCATGCCAGCGCTGGCTTTCCTTCAGATGCTCGACAGCGACGCGCTCGGGCGTGAGGCGGTGGACGCTCTCCGTGACATCATGGTTCGAGAGCACGTCAACGAGTCGATGTTGGTCGGACCCGACGCGCAGGTCCCCTTAAGATGGTTTAAAGAGATATATCCCGATTTCAACGTTGATCACGGCACCCGTCTGGGTTTCGCATTCGCTGAACATGCCAAGCTGACGTCATTCGGGGCACTCAGCGTTCCCCTGGTCAGTGCGGGCTCCGTAGCCGAGGTCGTCGAGTTGCTGGCCTATCTGCCAGTGATAACGACTGCCCTGAGCCCGTCGTTCCACTCGACTGAACGCGGACTAACGATCGGGCTCACGGGCCGCACAGGTGACGTTGGCCTGAATTGTCTGGCCGTTACCTACGGCGGACTCGCATTGCTGCGGATGCTCAACATGCTAGCCGGTGCTGTACCCAGTGTTGAACTGCATCTAAGTCAGTCAGCCCCGGGTGGCTGGGTTTCGGACAAGGAAACGCCGACCGGGCGCCTCTTCTTCGGCGCCCCTACCTCGTTTATTCACGTACCCGTGGACACGCTTGACGAGGTCTGTCGATTCTCGGATCCTGTTGCGTATCGGATTGCCGTCGCCGACCTGCAGCGCGTTCTCGACCGGCAGCGTGATGCGTCGTTCACTGATCAAATAAGACAGCTTCTGGAGAAGGATCTCGCACAGGCGAGCAGCAGCCGTGCCGCAGGCGAGCTCTCGATGTCCACGAGCACCTTGAAACGGCGCCTCTCGGAGGAGGGGACCACCTTCCGCGAGTTGCGTCAGACCTTCATGCAGGAGCGGGCGATCGTGCGACTCCTCGACCGATCAGTGTCGGTAAGCGAGATCGCGGCAGAGCTCGGCTACACCGACCCCGCAAACTTCATACACGCTTTGAAACGCTGGACCGGTCGGTCCCCCAGCTATTTCAGACGCCCTTGAATTGTTTGGCTTCCATATGCTCGCCGATCCCGGCGGGAACGCGGCTCTCATCGACTTCGGTTCGCGCTGCGCCTTGTGAGTCGCGGCTTGAACTCGTTTCAGCCCGAAATGGCCATTGAGTGCTCGTCACCCGAGTAGCGGGCGCCCCTCGGAAACAACAGCGCAGCAAGGTCGAAAGTGGTGACGAGTCCCGGCCCATCCACGCCGGCCGGGACACCCGTGCCCTGTGCGTGAGCATCCGCTCCCGTTTCGATTTTCAGCGTCGAACCGCCCTAGTTTCTATCGGCGTCCCGGCAGATGTCTTCGATGACTGACACGAGGAGGAGTGCACCTGGGCGGCTTCTGCGCCGCCGCCGTACGAGTGCGTGAGGATTTCGAGATTGTGGCCGTGCAGTCGTCGAAGTAGCCGCACTTCAGTTGTCGCAGCGATCGGTCAAATTCGGATCGTCGTGCATCGGCTCGGAACGGTAGGGTTGGTCGCGAGCCCGGACGCGAGATAAGGATCTCGTAGAATTGCTCTTTGGTCACGAGGAACCCATCGTGTTGCCCGTTGAAATCGATACTCGCGTCGACCAAGTCGAGCGTGGTGTCGGCACCTACTTTGACGACCGCGAAATGTCCCAGATTTCATCTGGCTCGGAACTGAGTGCGCGGCAGTAGTAGCGCGCTTGACTCGCTGTCAGTCGCGAAGCGATGTGCTGGTTCAGCATCGGCATGGGTATCGCGTTTCCCCGCACCTGTGCGCAGCTAAACACGGCTCACATTCTGGGGAATCTCTCACTACCCGGCACTTCCGGCAGTTTCGGGCCCCGCACTTGTCCGCGTCGATCTGAAAGTTGGCTGACCACTGACCCGGGCCGCGCACGTTTTCAGACATACTGAACCCGCGCGTGAGCCGAGTCCTCATCGAGCCCTAGGTAAGGGGCGCAACAATTTTCGCAAAAATCCGCTGCTGGGCATGCGAGAGGCGAGAAGGGTTTACCTGGACGACTTGAGAACTCTATGCTAACCACTGTTAACATTGGGACCGTCGCTGAGTGCGGGGGTTGAGAGGAGTGCGGGTGTCTTACGATCAGCCGGCCATCATCGGCGCCGCCGAGCTCACTCCGGGCAGGAAAGTCCCTTACACATCCACCGAAATGCACGTGCGCGCCGCGGTGGCGGCGCTTGCCGATGCGGGGGTTTCGGCGGATGAGGTCGACGGACTCGTATGCGCTGGGCCGATGACGAACGAAGGCTCGATCTTCCTGTCCGAGGACCTTATGGACTACCTTGGTCTGCACAATCTGAAGCTCCAGATGACTTGTCAACTCGGCGGCGGGACCCATCTCGCCATGACCCGTGTGGCGAGTAACGTCATTGCCCGAGGCGAGGCTGAAACGGTACTTGTCGTATCGGCGGGCAAGTTCCCGCCGATACGCGACGGCGGACGCGAACTCATGTCGCTCGTGTGCGACCACGCGTTCGAAATGCCCTACGGGCCATCAGTTCCCGCGCTCTACGGCCTGATCGCGCAGGCGTGGATGCACGAAACCGGCCAGGGCAAGGCCGACATCGCCGAGGTAACCGTGTCGCAAGACCGTTGGGCTGCGTTGAACCCCGCGGCGATCGCTCATGACGCTGAGCGCCTCAGCGTCGACGACGTGATGTCGTCCCGGCCGATCGCAGGACCGTTTCACTTCTACCACTGTTCGATTCCTTGCGAGGGTGGTGGAGCGCTGGTGCTGGGTTCTGCCCGTCGAGCACGCGAGGGCAAGCACCGGCCCGTCCACGTTTTGGGCTTTGGAGAGGGCCACACTCACGGCTTCCTGACGTCGTTGGCCCGGCCGGGTCGCACCGGGGCCGCTAGGTCGGGTCCGATGGCGTTCGAGCGCTCCGGACGGGCGCCGGCCGACGTCGACATCGCTCTGCTCTACGATGCCTTCGCCTCCAACCCAGCGATGATCCTGGAGGAGGCGGGCTTCGTGAAACCCGGCGGGGCGGGCGGTTTCTACCGTGACGGGCGCGCCGATCCGGGCGGTGACCTGCCGGTGAACACCGACGGGGGTCTGATCCGGTTCGGGCACACCGGGACCTCCTCTGGCATTTCGCAGATCCTTGAGGGTTACTGGCAGTTGTCCGGTCGCGCCGAGGGCCGTCAGGTGCTCGGGGCGGATACTGCGTTCGTACACAGCTACGGCTCGATGCTGTGCAGTCACGTCAGCATGGTGATGGAGGGGGCGTCATGACCACGGTTTCGAGTTTCCTCGACGGTCTGCACGATCCGGAGGCATTGCCGCCGCTGACCGACGTCAACCGACGCTATTTCGCCGCGGCGGCCTGCGGGGTACTTGTCTTCCAGCGGTGCGCGAACGGTCACCCGTTCCTGTACCCGCGGCTGGTGTGTCCGGTCTGCTATGAAGCCGAGTTGGCCTGGGAGACTGCTGCGGGCACCGGCGAGGTCATCAGTTTCGCGCCGGTGTACCGCCGTCCGTGGGATTCGTTTCCGCGGAGCGAGCCGTACGTGGTCGTGCTCGTCCGACTCGACGAGGGGCCGCAGTTGTTGGCAAGTCTCGAGGGCGTGGCACCCGACGACGTCGTCATCGGCGCGCGAGTGCGCGCAGTGTTCGAGCGCGTGAGCGAGGACCTAGGGCTGGTGCGATTCCGGTTGGCGGCGTCTTGAGTACGTACGGCATCTCCGTGCTCGGCGCGGAGTTGGCGACCCTCGTCGATACAGCCGTGGCCGCCGACCGCGCCGGATTCGACGCCGCCTGGGCATCCGAGTTCTACTCGCGCTCCGGCTCTATCTCGATGGCCGCGATGGCCGCGCGAACACGGCACTGCCGCCTGGGGTCGTCGATCCTGTACGGCGTTGGGCGTAGTCCACTGGTGCTGGCCACCGAAGCGCGCGACCTCGACGAGCTTTCAGACGGGCGTGTTGTCCTCGGCCTCGGTAACGGCACACGCCGCATGATGAGCGACTGGCATGGTGTCGCGGACACCTCGTCACCCGCCGTGCGCATGGAGGAACTGGTCCCGCTGATCCGACGGATCTGGAACCTGCACGAAGGCCCAGTGAACCACGAGGGGCGCTTCTACCGGCTCAACCTTGTTCCCACGGGAGAAGTCCCGCCGCCGAAGCGAGCGATCCCGATCATCACTGCGGGCGTGCGTCCGCGGATGTGCGAGGTAGCCGGGCGCGTCGCCGACGGGTTGGCCGGTCATCCGCTGTTCACCACGACCTACGTCGAGGAGGTCGCCCGCCCGGCCGTCGTACGCGGCGCGGAACGGGCCGGGCGCGACCCCGCCGACGTGGAGATCGTCTCCATGGTCATCTGCTCGGTGCACGAAGACGCTCAGATCGCACGTCGTGAGGCCGCGCAGCAGATCGCGTTCTACTCGTCCGTGAAAAGCTACCAGCACGTGCTTGATGTGAGCGGCTTCGCTAGGCAGGGGGCGGCGATCCGCGAGGCGTTCGCACAGCGCGACCTGCCCGCCATGTTCGCCGCCGTCACAGACGACATGATCGACGCGATGGCCGTCGCCGGCACCGCAGCCGAGGTGCGCGACGGGTTGCGCCGCTACGAAGGCGTGTTGGACCACATCATTCTCTACTCACCCTCGATCGGGCTCGCACCCGAACGGATCGCTGAGAACCTTGGCAGCCTCATTCGCGATTGTGCGCCGGCCTTCGCCGGCGGGAAAGGTGACCAGAGTGGCTGACGCCTCGCTTATCGGGACGCAACTCGGGAGCACCACATTTCCCGTCGACCGGTCCAAAGTGCGCGAGTTCGCGCTGTCCCTCGACGACCACGACCCGATCTACCAGGACGCCGCAGCGGCCCGGGCCGCCGGCTTCAGCGCGATCCCCGCTCCGCCCACCTTCGTCGTCTCCTCGGCTCACTGGCGCGTCGACGACGACATGTTCGGCGCCTTCGGGCTCGACCTGCGCCGCGTACTGCACGGTGAGTGCGGCTGGGAATATTTCGCGCCGGTGTTCGTCGGCGACGAGCTCACTGAGACGCGCCGGGTGTCGAACGTGACCAGCCGCGAGGGCAAGCGCGGCGGCACCATGACAATCGTGACGATCGAGACCGACTTCACCAACCAGCGCCACGAACTCGTCGTGCGCCAGACCGACGTCTTGATCGAAACCGGAGGCTCCACCCAATGACGACATCCCCCGCGCCGGTGGCGTTGGCCATCGGCGACGAGATGCCGAGCTCACAGTTCGGTCCGCTGACCCGCTCGCACATCGTCCGCTACGCCGGTGCCGGCGGCGACTTCAACCCGATCCACCACGACGAGGAGTTCGCCCGTGCCGCCGGCATGCCCGGTGTGTTCGGTATGGGACTGCTGCACGGCGGCATGCTGGCCCAGCGGCTGACCGACTGGGTGGGGCTGGCCAACATCCGATCGTTCCGGATCCGTTTCACCGGGCAGGTGTGGCCCGGCGACGTGCTTACCTTCGCCGGCAAGGTGACCGGCGTGCGAGAAGCCCAAGGCCAGCAGCTAGCGGACGTCGAACTCGACGTCACGCGCCAGACCGGCGAACCCGCGATAAAGGGGAGCGCCGTCGTGCAGGTGGCCCGGTGAGCGCGCCAACGAGCGACGTCACCGGCCTCGGGATGACATTCGGGACCGTCGACGAGGGCCGGGCGTGGGTCGGTCATCGCACGGGACCGCGACGCGCGTGGTTCCCGATCGATCGCTCGATGGTGTTGTACTACTGTTCGCTCGTCGAGGATGCCAATCCCAGCTACTGGGAGGGTGAGGACTGCCCGCCCGGGCTGTTGATGACCCTTGGCTTCGCGCCGCAGTGGGCGCCGGAGCATCTCACGCGCACGGACATGCTGCTGGCGCTCAGCGTGCCGCTGCCGGGCCACCACATCATCAACGCCTCGACGACGACGGAGTTCGAACGCCGGCCCCGGGTGGGCGATCACGTGTCGATCGTGGAGGAGGTGGCCTCGATCTCCGAACCGAAGACGACGCGGGTGGGCACCGGCGTGTTCATCACGACGGTGAGTACGTTCTCCGATCAGCACGGCGAGATCATCGGGCGCAACACCAACGTGCTGTTCCGATATGACACCGACGCGGACGGCGAGCCGTCGTGAACTCGAGCGATACGGGAGCGGCCGCGCGTCCCGCTCTGCTGTTTGACGAGGTCTCCGTCGGTGACTCACTGCCCACGGTTGCCATCGAGGTGACGTACAAGCGCATCTGCATGAACGCGGCCTCAACGTGGGACTGGTTCCCCGGCCACCACAACCCGGAGTACGCCCGGAGTCAGGGCCAGCGCACGATCTACCTGTCGACTCTCTTCTTTCACGGCTTCATCGACCGGGGCCTCAACGAATGGGCCGGACCCGACGCGCTCATCCGACGCCGCAAAATCTCGATGGTCCGGTCGATCTACCCGGGCCAGACCGCGACCCTGAGCGGCAAGGTCGTGGCCAAACGCGACGATGGCGGACGGCGCCTCGTTGACCTCGAGTTGCTCGTCTCGAGCGAAGATGGTCCGTGCGTGCCGAGTGAAGCCACCGTTGAGCTGGCCGACCCGTTTGTCGAGGTGCAGGGGTGAACTGCCTCTCACATGCGAGGCGACGGTGAGGGACGGAGGCTCGGTGGCCGAGCAACCGATTCGCTACGAGGTCGTCGAAAGCGTCGCGTGGCTGACGATCAACCGGCCCGAGGCGCGCAACGCGCTGAACAACGCTGTGCGCACCGGTTTGTTCGACGCGGTGCGGCGCTTCAACGACGACGACGCGGCGAAGGTGCTCGTCCTCACCGGTGCGGGTGAGAAGGCGTTCTGCGCAGGCGGGGACTTGAAGGAGATGGCGCAGAACGCGCTCAAGGTGCCGCCGAAGGATTTCGCTCCGCAGTTCGGCCGCAACATCGATGTCGCGAAGCCGACGATCGCGGCGGTCAACGGTGTCGCGTTCGCCGGGGGCTTCCTGCTCGCGCAGCAGTGCGACTTGGTGGTGGCTGCCGAACACGCGACGTTCGCGGTCAGCGAGGTCAAGGTCGGTCGCGGGTCGCCGTGGGCGGCACCGCTGTCGTGGCTGGTTCCGCCCCGCGTCGCCATGCAGATATTGCTGACTGGCGACCCGATCACCGCTGAGCGCGCCCACCAGGTCGGCTTGGTCAATGAGGTGGTGCCGGCCGATCAGTTGCGTGAGCGTACCCAGCAGTTGGCGCTCAGCATCGCCGCGAACGCACCGCTGTCCGTGCTCGCGTCCAAGCGCACCGTGTACCTCTCGGCACAGCATCACCTCGCCGCCGCCTACGACCTGGCAGACGAGATATGGGAGCCGGTCTATCTGAGCGACGATGCGCAGGAAGGCCCGACGGCGTTCCGCGAGAAGCGCGTACCACAGTGGAAGGGACGCTGACATGGCGGTGAGCATGCAGTCGGTTATCACCGACATCGAAGCGGAGACGGCCGCCCTACGCGGATTGGTCGCGCCGCTGACCGAAGGTCCGCGCGGCTGGGACGCGCCGACTCCGGCCGTGGGCTGGATGATCCGCGACCAGATCAGTCATCTGGCGTTCTTCGACGACGTGGCGGTGCGCTCGGCCACCGACCCCGACGGGTTCAGCGGCGACTACCTGCCGATGATGGCCGACGGAAGTATCTCACCCGACGTCATCGCCGAGCGCTACCGTCAGATGCCGGCTGCCGACCTGCTCGCGTGGTTCGACACGTCGCGTGCAGCCCTCGTTGCGGCGTTCGCGGACATTGACCCGGCGACCCGCCTGCCGTGGTTCGGGCCGCCGATGAGCGCGGTCTCGTCGCTCACCGCGCGACTCATGGAGACCTGGGCGCACGGCCAGGACGTCGCCGACGCGCTCGGCGCGACCCGCGCGGCCACGGCACGGCTGCGTCACGTAGCCCACATCGGGGTGGGTGCGCGCGCGTTCAGCTACCTGGCCAACGGTCTGGACCTGCCCGCGGACCCGGTACGCGTCGAGCTGACCGCTCCGGACGGCAGCGTCTGGACGTGGGGGCCAGCCGACGCCACCAACCGCGTGAGCGGGCCGGCGCTGGACTTTTGCCTGTTGGTGACCCAACGCCGCCACCGTGATGACACCGCTTTGGTCGTCGACGGCCCGCTGGCCGACCAGTGGCTCTCGATCGCCCAGGCCTTCGCGGGGCCCCCTGGTGGCGGACGCGTGGCGGGCCAGTTCGCAGGGGGTCAGCGGTGAGCGTCCCGATCCGCGTCGGCAACTGTTCCGGGTTTTACGGCGACCGCATCGCCGCGGCCCGCGAGATGGTCGAGGGCGGACCGATCGACGTCCTGTGCGGCGATTACCTGGCCGAGCTGACCATGCTCATCTTGACCAAGGCCCAGGCCAAGGATCCGAACGGCGGATACGCTCGCACTTTCCTCACCCAAATGGAACAAGTGCTGGGCACCTGTCTGGATCGTCGCATCAAGGTCGTCGCGAACGCGGGCGGACTGAATCCCGCTGGCCTGGCGGCCGCGTTGCGCGAGCTGTCCGCACGTCTCGGCCTCACAGCACGGATCGCACACGTCGAGGGCGACGACCTGCGCGGTAGCCTCGACGCGATCACGCCGCCCGTCGGCGAGAAGAAACCGGTGTCGGCCAATGCCTACCTCGGTGCCTGGGGCATCACCGAGGCGCTGCGCTCGGGCGCCGACGTCGTCGTGACCGGCCGCGTCACAGACGCCTCGCTGGTGGTCGGTCCCGCCGCCTGGTGGCACAATTGGGCACCCGACCACTGGGATCGACTCGCGGGTGCCGTGGTCGCCGGGCACGTGATCGAGTGCGGCCCGCAGGCGACGGGTGGAAACTACGCGTTCCTGGACGAGGTCACTGACCGCCGCTATCCGGGGTTTCCGATCGCGGAGGTCGCCGAGGACGGCTCATCGGTGATCACGAAGCATCCGAATACCGGTGGGCTGGTCTCGGTGGGGACGGTCACCGCCCAATTGCTCTACGAAATCGCCGAACCCGCCTATCTCGGCCCAGACGTGGTGACCCATTTCGACACCATCCGCCTGAACCAACAGGGTGAGCACCGTGTCGGCATCAGCGGCACCAGAGGCAGTCCACCGCCAGACACGCTCAAGGTCGCGCTGAACGAGGCGGGCGGATTCCGCAACTCTAAGACCATGGTGCTCACAGGCCTCGACGTCGAGGAGAAGGCGGCCTTCGCTGAACAGCAGCTTTTCGACGTTCTCGGCGGGCGCGAAGCCTTCGACGAAGTCGACGTGAGGCTGTTGCGTTTTGACGTCGCCGATGCACCGACGAACGAGCAGGCGTGCGCGCACCTGCGTATGACGGTGAAGGACGCCGACCCGCGCAAGGTGGGCCGGGCGTTCTCCGGCGGCATCATGGAGATCGCACTGGCCGGATTCGCCGGCTTTCACACGACCACGCCGCCGTCCTCGGAGACCGCGTTCGGCATCTACCGACCGGCCCTCGTGCCACGCACGGCCCTGACCCAAACACTCGTCGACGCGGATGGAAACCGGCACGCGATCGCCGACCCGCCCACCGGTGTAGCGCCTTCGGCTGAGCCGGCCGCGCCTGTTGGTACACCCGCACCCACCGGGCCCACGCGGCGTGCGCCGCTCGGGCGAGTTCTCGGCGCACGATCCGGAGACAAAGGCGGCAACGCCAACCTAGGGCTGTGGGCCCGGGACGACCCCGGCTACGCGTGGGCACGGGAGTATCTCAGCGTCGAGCGCCTTCGCACGCTACTCGGGCCGGAAGCGGCGAACCTTCGCATCGAGCGCTTCGAGCTGCCGAATCTACGAGCGCTCAACGTGGTGGTGTACGGCCTGCTCGGCGATGGTGTCGCGTCGTCGACCCGCCCGGATGCGCAAGCCAAGGGGTTCGGGGAGTACGTGCGGTCCCGTGAGGCGGACGTCCCCGAATCGCTGCTCGACGCACGCTGAACGTCCGGCACGGCGCCGGTGGTACCCCTACGGAAAGGTCGAACCCAACATGGGAAAGCTGGACGGCAAGATCGCGCTCGTCTCCGGGTCGGGGCGTGGCATCGGACGCGCCATCGCCGAGAAGCTGGCAGGCGACGGCGCCAGGGTGGTCGTGAACGACCTCGACGCCGGGCCGGCGAACGAGACGGTGGCCGCGATCGAAGCCGCCGGTGGCGCCGCGGTCGTGTGTGCGGGCAGCGTCACCGAGGACGGTTTCGCCGAACGCTTCGTACAAACGGCCGTCGATGAGTACGGCGGAGTGGACATCATCGTCAACAACGCCGGCTACACCTGGGACTCTGTGGTACAGAAAATGAGCGACGAGCAGTGGGATGCGATCCTCGACGTGCACCTGAAAGCACCGTTCCGGATACTTCGCGCCGCCCAGCCGGTGATCAGCGCGGCGGTCAAGAAGGAACGCGAAGCGGGCGACGTGAGTTGCCGCAAGGTCGTCAACATCTCCTCGATCGCGGGCACAGGGGGCAACGCCGGTCAGGCGAACTACTCCTCGGGAAAGGCCGGCGTCCTCGGGCTCACGAAGGCGATGTCGAAGGAGTGGGGCCGCTACAACGTCACCGTCAATGCGGTCGCGTTCGGACTCATCCGCACCCGCCTCACCGAAACTCCCGCCGGAGGTGACGGGACGATCGACATCCAGGGCCGCGAACTAGCGGTCGGCGTCAACCCCGACCTTCTCGCCACCATGGAACGCGCCATCCCACTAGGCAGGGCCGGAACGCCAGACGACGGCGCGGGTGCCGTCTACCTCCTGTGCATTCCCGAGTCGGACTACATCAGCGGACAGGTGGTGATCTGCGGCGGCGGCTTCAACACCTGAGCAATCTCAGCCGGCTGCCGAGCCTAATGGGTGGTGATCGGCGAGCCTAGAACGGATAGTGATTCGTCGGGGAGACGCTGATCTCCGAGCCGCTGGTCGGTGAGCACTCCGTGCGCCTGGAGCGATGGTCGATTTCTAGGGTTAGATCGTGCCCCGACCGGTTTGGTGAGGTCATCTATAGCGCTCATGGGATGTCGTGCCGCTCGAGCACTGATCCATTAGGTCGCCGCCGGTGTCCTTCGGCTCGAACGGTTTCATCCGCAGCGAGCTGAAGGAGGCGATGAGATGCTCTTCGTCGGAGACGACTGGGCAGAAGACCACCACGACCTGTACCTGATGAACGAGGCCGGTAAGAAGCTGGCGGCACAACGGTTTCCCGAAGGGCTAGCCGGTATGCGGCTGCTGCATGACTTGATCGCCACCCACGCTCAGGAGCCGGCTCAGGTGATCATCGGCATCGAGACCGACCGCGGTCTGTGGGTCGATGCGCTGACCGGCGCCGGCTATCAGGTGTATGCGGTCAATCCGTTGGCGGTGGCCCGCTACCGGGAGCGCCACGCGGTCTCAGGTGCCAAATCCGATGCAGCCGACGCCAAACTGTTGGCCGATCTGGTGCGTACAGATCGGCACAACCACCGACTGATTGCCGGTGACACTCCCGATGCCGAGGCGATCAAGGTGCTGGCACGGGCGCATCAGAATCTGATCTGGACCCGCAACCGGCACACCAACGCCCTGCGCTCGGCGCTACGGGAGTACTACCCCGCGGCGTTAGCGGCCTTCGCTGATCTTGCCGATCGCGACGCGCTAGCGCTCCTGGGACGCGCGGCCGATCCACGACAGGCGGCCAGCTTGAGCCTGGCGAAGATCCGGTCGGCACTCAAAGCGGCTGGCCGCCAACGCAATATCGACACCCGAGCAATCGAGATTCAAGCCGCGCTACGGTCTGAACAGCTCGCCGCACCCGCTGCCGTCACGGCTGCGTTTGCCGCGACCACGCGGGCCACAGTGGGCATCATTGTCGAACTGAACCGTCAGATCGACGACCTCGAAACAGAACTGACCGCGCGTTTTGAGACGCACCCGGACGCCGACATCTACCGCTCCCTGCCAGGACTTGGTGTCATCCTCGGCGCCCGGGTGCTCGGTGAGTTCGGGGACGACCCGAACCGCTACACCACCGCCAAGTGTCGCAAAAACTACGCCGGAACCTCGCCATTGACCATCGCATCAGGCCGCAAACGCACAGTCCTGGCCCGCCACATCCGCAACCGACGGCTCTATGACGCAGTCGACCAGTGGGCCTTCTGCGCGCTGACCCGCAGTCCCGGCGCCCGACTGTTCTACGACCAACGCCGCGCAGCCGGTGACCTCCATCACCAAGCCCTACGCGCCCTGGGCAACCGGCTCGTCGGCATCCTGCACGGCTGTCTTAACCACCGCTCCCACTACGACGAACACAGAGCCTGGGCTCACCGCCAACCCGCCGCAGCTTGACAAGCTACGCACCTGGGATGTCTAACCGGTCATTGCTCGCGCTGAACAGCGCGTCAGCTGCAGCGGTGACCAGCATCGCCTCGACTGTCGCGTCGTCCAGCGACGCGGGCATGTACGCGGACGCGTTCAGTAAAGACAGCGCGGCGGCGACCAGGCTCTGTGCGCGTGTGTCGTCCAGATCGCCGCGCGCCAGTACCAGCGCATCGACCCAGATGGCTTCATAGCTGCGCTGTCGGCGCCGAAGGGCACGGGTGGCAAGCGGCGATAGTGAGCGGTGCTCGCGGGCGTAGACGGCCAGCAGGCCACGGTGCCGAGCGCCGAAAGCCGGATGCAGCTCGACCAAGGTGCGCAGGACCTCCGACGAGGTCTTCGCCGTCGTGCCGTGTCGCGCGCCGGCGAACAGCTCAGTCATTGCGGAGTCGCACAGTTCGCGCAGGATTGCATGCTTATTCTGGAAGTGCCGGTATACCGCTAGTGTCCTGAGTCATTAATTACGATCTAGCTGTTAGACTGGGTCGTGCCGACTCCGCGTGCTGCCAAGATTGTGTTGACCGGTGATGAGCGGGCTGAGCTTGAGGGTTGGGCCAGGCGTCGGACTAGTGCTGCAGGCTTGGCGATGCGGTCGCGAATTGTGTTGGCAGCCGCCGATGGTGGGTCCAATACCGAACTGGCGCGGCGGCTGGATCTGTCGATCACCACGGTGCGTCGGTGGCGTAATCGGTTCGTCGTCGACCGCTGCGACGGATTGCTCGACGAGCCGCGCCCGGGCCGGCCGCGTGTCGTGGGTGATGAGCAGATCAAGGATCTGATCACTGCAACGTTGGAAACGACTCCACCGGATGCCACGCATTGGTCGACGCGGTCGATGGCCGATCACCTGGGCTTGAGTCAGTCGATGGTCTCGCGGGTCTGGCGCGCATTCGGATTAGCTCCACACAAACAGGATTCATGGAAACTGTCCAAGGATCCGCTGTTCGTGGAAAAGGTCGGGCGTGTCAGATGGTCTGTGTAAGTCCTGTTAACGGAAGGATCGCAGGACGTGACGACAGGCAAGGACGTGGATGCGGCGCTGGTTGGCGCCGGCTCCACGGTCGAGATGGCAGAGGCGCTTCGCGCTTCGGGTGCAGTCGATGAGCTGCTGGCGCAGATCGACACCGGCGAGGTGGCCCTGACCGGTGAGGGCGGGCTGCTGCCGGGGTTGATCAAGCTCGCCCTCGAACGTGGGCTGGCTGCTGAACTGACCGATCACCTCGGGTATGAGAAGGGCGATCCGATCGGCCCGGTACTGCCCAACGCCCGTAACGGCAGCTCACCCAAGACGGTGCTCACCGAGGCCGGCCCGGTGCCCCTGGAGGTGCCGCGAGACCGTGACGGCTCGTTCACTCCGACGCTGGTACCTAAAGGCCAGCGGCGTATCGGCGGGCTCGACGACATGATCATCTCCCTGTATGCGGGTGGAATGACGTTGCGGGACATCCAATTTCACCTGGCTTCCACGATCGGAACCGAAGTATCACACGAGACGATCTCCAAGATCGTCGATGAGATTTCCGATGAGGTGCTGGCCTGGCAGCGCCGGCCGCTGGAACCGCTGTATCCGGTGATCTACCTCGACGCGATGATCGTGAAGGTCAAAGACGGCGGCCACACCCGTAACAAGGCCGCCCATATCGCTGTGGGCGTCGATATGGCCGGGGTCAAGCACGTCCTGGGGATCTGGGTGCAGCCCAACGAAGGCGCTTCATTCTGGGCGTCGGTATGCGCCGATCTGGCCAACCGTGGCATCAAAGACGTGCTGATCGTGTGTTGCGACGGGCTCACCGGGTTCCCGGAGGCGATCGCGGCCACCTGGTCCCAAGCCGCCGTGCAGACCTGCGTGGTGCATCTGATCCGCAACTCGATGCGGTTCGTGTCCTACGGTGAGCGCAAGGCAGTGGCCGCGGCCCTCAAACCGATTTACACCGCGCCCCATGCCGAGGCCGCCCGGGTCGAGTTGGACGCGTTCACCGCGTCGGAGTTGGGTAAGAAAAACCCCACGGTGGCAATGGCTTTCGAACGCGCGTGGGAGCAGTTCATCCCGTTTCTGGCGTTCCCGCCCGAGCTGCGTCGGGTGATCTACACGACCAATTCGATCGAATCGCTGAACTACCAGATGCGCAAGGTCATCAAGAACCGAGGCCAATTCCCCAACGACAGCGCAGCGGTCAAATTGCTGTGGCTGGCGATCTGCAATATCGAGGACAAACGCGCCGCCGAACGGGCCAAGGAACGCGGCCAGAAACTCTGCCGCACAGCGCCTGGACGACTCGTGGAAGGACAGGTGGTCACCAACTGGATGAAAGCGCTCGAGCAACTCGCCCTGGTCTACCCAGAACGCATCGAACGCTACCTGTAACCACCACACCCACCGACGAACGAACAATCAGACAAGCGACGACTTACGCAGAAAACTTGACAGGCTCAAAAGGTCCGCGACGTGGTCGGTCTGTACCTGGACCCGCCGGAGCGGGCGGTGGTGCTCTGCGTTGACGAAAAGACG
>NZ_JBJIAK010000078.1:0-18783 GCF_045310915.1 Mycobacterium sp. SMC-17
CTCCGGGTCGTACTTGCTCGGCATGACATGCACCTTCCCAAGGAAGGAGGTGCGCATCAAACGCGGGATGGTTCAGGTTCGCGAGTCATCAAGACCAGTGTCAAAGAGACGACGTGGACGAACTTCAGCACGAATCGCACGGTGCCTGCCGGATCACACGCTCTGACGATCACGTTCACCAATGACAATTCGACGAGCACTTGCACTCGCGCATTGCTCATCGACACGATCACCATGACCCTGGCCGGTTCGTCCACGACCACGCCACCGCCCGTGCCGGCCGGCACCGGGACCGCCGGCGTGCCGTTCACGTCGACGAGCACTTGGCGCACCGCGTTGAGCACCGCGACACCGGTAGATCCCAACAGCGCCAACATGGTTGCATACGCGGCGCGCAATAGAGCCGGTTACGCAAACCTCGTTCAATACGCGGTGCCGATCTACGTGGCCACCACGTCGACGCCCCGCTACAGCGTCGCTTGCACCATCAGCTCATGGGGACCGTGCCCATTCACCGGACACCAGATCCCGATCCCGTCTGGCGCAGTTCCATCTCCAGGATCGGACGGTGCGATGGTGGTCATCGACGAAGCCAGCCGCAACATCTACGAGTTCTGGCAAGCCAGGCAGTCCGGCGCCTCGTGGGTGAGCTCATGGGGTGCGGTGAACAGCCTCGACGGATCCGGCTGGGGCGGAGCCAGTACCGGTTCGGGCGCATCGCGACTCGCCGGAGTCATTCGGGTCGCCGAGATTCAACAGGGCAGCATCACCCACGCCTTGGCACTGCAGACCGACAACGTCTGCGCATCTATATATCGCGCCCCCGCACTCAAGACCGACGGGAATTCGACCGCAACCAATTGCATACCCGAAGGCGCGCGCGTACGGCTGAACCCATCGGTCAACCTCGCGTCATTGAGTCTCACGCCAGCCGAACGTACCGTCGCCACTGCGCTGCAGACCTATGGCGCCTACGTGATGGACAGGGGCGGATCGTCGATCAGCGTAAGCTTCGAGCGGGACACCACGGCGGCCGCGAATTCGATCGGTGCCGTATACCAGTCCGCTGGCTTGCGGTGGGACTACGACAGCATGCCCGACATCCCATGGAGCAGTCTGCAAGTGCTGGCGAGCTGAACCCGTATCGGTTCGCAATTTCGTGCTTCGCGCGACGTCGACTAGGAACAGTCCGCCTACGCTCAGGTGACCAGGCCTCTTCACGGCCGTTGATCCCATGGTCCGGACGAATCAGCCGCGCCGAGGCGCAGCCTATCTACGTGACCGGCAGTGATGGTCGCCAGCGCGGTCTCAGCAAAAGCGAGTACCAGATTGTGCGCTGCACGTCGCCGCCGCCGCCGTCACGCCGACCAACAGGTCCGATTGAAATCAAACTGACGTCCTAGCAAATAAATACTCATGGTCTGATTTGGCTGCGTACTGCACACTTCTCGTCATCTACGTCAATTTCTCAAATTATGGCGAATATTGTTGTGGCGCAGCGTGGTTCAGACTTTTGGAATTGTTTGCGAATCTCGATACACCACCGTCAATGCTCGCCATCATCGTTGCGACAACTGCGGACCTCGTAGCTCAAAACCGCATGCAGCGTCGAAAGGCCGGGCAAATGGACATCGGATTGGGCATCGGACGCGTAGGGGCATTGGCTGTTGCGCTCGGGGTCGGTATGGCCATCGCCGCCGTGCCGGGTATCGCAACGGCAGAGACCGATTCGGGTGCGACATCGTCGAATCCGCCCAAATCCGCATCCGTCGGCGCGCCGACGACAAGCAGCCAGAGGGTCGGGGCACCCAATAAGACTCACACCCCCGCCAAGCGGCGGCCCGGGCCCCGCGGCGCCGGCAGTGCCCCAAAAGGCCACGACGACGATTCGCCGAGCAGTCGACCGGTGGTGAACTCGACCGCGTCCACGCCGTCGCGAGATGGCAGTGCCGCCCCGCGCCCGGCAGCGGCTTCAGCCGCGGCCCGGAAGTCCTCCGCCGCTGCGGCGCCCCCAGCACCATCGCCTGTCGTGGCCGGAGGCGCCAACATCGACCGACTGGCCGTCTCGCACTACAACACCTCTCTGACAACAACCACGCCGCTCACAAATCTGAGCGCGGGGACTTTGACTGTCGGCCCCACCGCACCAATGGACACACCACTCGTACCGCTCGACTCGGCTGCGCAGTTGGGCCTGCTGGCCTGGACGCGTCGCCAACAGACTCAGACGGCGGCGACTACCGTCGCCGCAACGGCCGCAGTTCGACCGTTGACCGCGGTGGCGGTCACGGCTCCGCCGACGGCATCACCCACGCAGACGTCGCCGAACCCGACTACGGGCGTGGTGACTGGATCGATAAACGGCACAGACACCGCCGGAAACACGTTGAGCTACAAGCTTTCCGGCCAGACAGCGAGCAGCGGAGCCGTTGTGGTTGACGCCGCGACGGGCGCATTCACGTACACGCCGAGTCTGGCCGGCCGAGTGCTCGCCGGACTTGCGGGCGGAGCCACCAAGGACACCTTCACAGTCGCCGTCAGCAACGCCTCCACCTCGACATCGGTAACCGTCACCGTGCCAGTCTTACCCGCGACCATTGTCCCGTCGGCAACGCCCACCACCGTGGGCACCGGCCCGGTCGCGCTCGCAGTATCCGGCACCAAGGTGTATGCCGCCAATTCGGGCAGTTCCACATTGTCAGTGATCGATCGGACCACCGGCGCGGTGACCAGCATCCCGGTTGTCGGCTCGCCTTCGGCGATTGCGCTGAGCAGCGATGGCAGCCGCGCGTATGTGGCCGGAAACGGCGCAGTGTCGGTGGTCAACCTCACCACGAACTCCGTTGTGGCGACGGTGAATACCGGAGGTGGAACGGCTTACGGCATCGCGTTGTCCGCGAATGGTCAACGCCTGTACACAAGCAACTCGGGAACCAATTCGGTAACCGTGATCGACACCTCGACAGCGACCCCGAAGGTGCTGAGCACGATTTCGGTTGGTAAAAGCCCGCGCGCGATGGCGCTCTCGGCCGACGGAACCCGGCTGTATGTCGCAAATTGGAATTCCAAGTCGGTCTCGGTGGTCGACACCGGAACGAACAAGACGGTGGCCTCGATTGCCGTGGGCAGCAACCCCTTCGGAGTGGCTGTCTCGGCCGACGGCCGCCAGGTGTACGTCACGAACAACGGCAGCAACTCGGTGTCGGTGGTCGACACCGTGGCAGCGCGGTCGGTGTCGACCATCCAGATGGGTAGCAAGCCCCTCGGTCTCGCTCTGAGCCCCGACGGCACCATGCTGTTTGCTGCCAATGCCACAGACACGGTGTCTGTGATCAACATCAGCACCAACAGGGTGGTGGGCGCTCTCACCATCGACAGCGCGCCAGAGTCGAACTGGCACGGCATCGCATCCGGCCCGGATGGCCGGCAGCTCTACGTGTCCGATATGGCCGACAACGCTGTCCGGGTGCTGAACCTCAACAGTCCGCCCGTTGCCGGAGTTCCCACGGTGGGCACACCCGACCCGGCCAGCGGTGCAGTCAGTGGCACGCTGAACTTCGTTGATCCCAACAACAATTCGCTCACCTATAGCATCACTCAGCCCACTGCCGGCGTTGTCACGGTCACTTCGGCGGGCAACTACACCTTCACCCCGACATCTGTTGCCCGAATCGCCGCCGGACAGGCTGACGGGGCCAAGACCGCGGTGTTCGCTGTTACTGCCAGTGATGGCAGCCTGTCGGCCACGGTGTCGGTGTCAGTGCCTATCCTCGCCACGACCACCCCGACGACACCGACTGTGCCGGAATTCAATTCAGCGACCTGGCTCTGGAACGCGATATCAGGCGGAGCGGTACTCAACACCAATTCGGCAGCGTGGGCCGCTGCGATTTCGGGGGGTCAGCACGTCTTCGACATCAACGCCTACAGTGTCAGCGTGGTCGAGGCATCTCAGGTCACGGCCAACACGCCCCGCTACACCATCCAGTTCACCAATGCCCCGGCCTGGGGGCCCAGTCCGTTCGGGACGTATCAGGTTCCGATTCCGCTCGGCACCCCCGTTCCTACGGGCAGCGACGGTCATCTCGTCGTGGTCGACCCAGTCACCAACATGGTATTCGGCCTGTGGCAGGCGAAGTACAACGCAACGTCGAATACCTGGTCGGCATCGTGGGGCGGCATGACTTCGTTGACCGGCAACGGGATTGACACGTCCGGTTCGGCCACCGCCACCGGGTTCTCGCGGCTGGCGGGAATCGTCATGGCCGACGAGTTCAGCGCTGCGGCGGCGAACAACACCGGTCTCAACCATGCGTTGTTCTTCTCGTCGTCCTTTGCGGCGAATTCCTACGTCTACCCAGCCGTGAAATCCGATGCGTTGGCGTCGACGCCGCTCATTCCCCAGGGAACCCGGTTCATCCTCGACCCGTCGATCAACGTCGATGCGATTCCGGGAATTACGGCCGGAGAGAAGGTCATTGCTAAGACCTTGCAGACGTACGGCGGGTATATCGGGGATGCCGGCGGCGCTCCCCTGGCGCTGATCGGCCAACTGGACCCCGGAAATGCGGCATACACCGGAGCCGGCATCGCATGGGACTACTACAACATGAGTCACATCCCGTGGACATCACTGCAATTCCTGGCCACGTGGAACGGCGCCAGCCCGGCATGAGGGATCCGGCGCGATGCGACTGGGAGTGACGGCTGACTGATCCCATCATGGTTGAGCGGGTGTCGCGGTGGGCTTCGTCTGCAGCACCAACCAGCACGCTGCCACCGCGACGACGAACTGGATGGCAAGAAACGTGCCGAGAGACGTCGGCCCGACGACGCTGAACTCATGATGAAGCGAGCCGATGGCCAATAGGCCCACCGTGATCAGGATTCGGCTCCGCGGCATGTCACTGCGGTGTGCAAGACCCAGCAGATCGGCAGCAGCGCACGACAGCGGCAACAGTGCCAACGCGGCCAAGCGCTGTTCATTGTGTGCGAACCCGGTCCAGGCCGGATCGATCATCAACGGCTGAACTACCAATGACGCTGCGACAACCAGTGAACCCCAGCACCGGAACGTCACACGGCGCCACCCGAGGCTGATGACGAGCACGATGATCAGGGCGACAGGCACGATCAACGGGGCCATGGTGCGCGCAGCGTGGGTGATCAGTTCTGAAGCGGCAGCGGGTAAGTCGGCGATTCGTTTCAGGACTGAGTCGTGCAGGAGGGACGGCTCGTAAGGGATGGTGAAGCGAGCGGTAAACGCTCTGACTCCGCTGTAGAGCGCCGTGGTCAAGACGACCGCGACGGCAGCGATCGTGACGCGCACGCGGATCGATACCGATGACCGCCAGGCCGGATCCAGCAAGACCCACAGCGCCAACACCGGTGCGACACCGATCGCGCTCTGTCGCCCGAGAACCGCGACGACCAGGCCGGCCAACACCTGAGGTACCCGTCTGCTGCGAACGCCGTAAAGGCTCGCACCCAGCCCGATCACAAATACCAGATCGCCCAGCATGCTCGTCTGGATGAGGTAGGGCCGCAGGGCATACGGGCTGAGAGCCAATAAGCCCGCGGCAATGCTGAATTCGCCCAACGAGCAACTCTGAAGCAGCGCAAGAATCACCGCACCGAGGACCACGAGCACCCCCGCGAGGGCTACAGCGTATGCCGCGCCGAGCGGCAGCCCCGTGGCCCAGGAAAACAGCCCGACGGTGTAGTGGACGACAAATCGGCCGGTATAGGCCGAGCCGATGTGGCCATGGGGCAGATGGGGTGCCGCGCTCGCGATCTCGCGGTAGTCGATCGAATCGTGGGTCGGCGGTGCGCCGAGAGCGGAGTTGCTGACCAACAAGAATCCGGCAAACGCCACGAGGATCCAGAGCCGTGGATTCAGTCGGGTACTCAAGCGTCTTCTTTCCAGCGAACGTGCAAGGACTCAATCAACTGCCGTGCCACCACCGACCCCGGTCCGGGTTGAGCACCCCGCGCCAAGGGGTCGGCCCGGATAGCTCCCGGAAACGTCGAACCGAGGACGTGCGGGATGCGGCGCTACGTTTGCTGAAAATGCCACATCACGACAAAACATACCATTCGTTCGTTGTCTCGGCACTCCGCGTCAACAGCGGACAGCGACGTCCGAATCGCCCCGGCAACGGAGCTCTGATCGGTCGACGCGAGTTGGCGACGCCGGTGCGGCAGAATGCCAAGCTGGCGACCGGGACCGGCCGGGAGGCAGCTGATGTCGCCGTGCAGGAACACTTGCGCGTATCGCCACAGCTTTGCGGCTAGGTTGTTGTTACCGATGATCGGCCGGCGTTACTCGCCTTGAGCCCCACCAGTCACGAAAGGCCTCCCAAATGACCCGTGCTGCGAACGATGCCACGGCGGTCGGGACCGCCACCGTGTTGCTCAGCCTGGTCGCGGTGTCGCTGGCCGGGTGCGCACCCACGCCGCCACCGGCCTCCGACGGCAAACCAGGGCCCCACCAGATCACGGTGGCTGCAACCGATCATGAATGCACGCTGTCAAAAACCTCGACCGAGACGGGCCGGACCGACTTCGTTGTCACGAACAACGGCACCAAAGTGACCGAGTTCTACCTGTACGGTGCCGGCGCCCGGGTGCTGGGTGACGTCCACAACATTCAGCCGGGGCAGCAGCGAAACCTGTCCGTGGCCCTGAACGAACCCGGCTACTACTTCACGGCCTGCAAGCCCGCACTGATCGGCGACGGCATCAGCGCCGATTTCAAGGTTGACGGAAACCCCATTGCCGCGGACCGACAGGACGAGGCCGAGCAGAGCTACAAGCGATACGTCAGCAACCAGACCGGCGCCCTGGTGACCGCCACAGCGGCCCTTGTCGGCGCCGTCAAGAAGGGGGACGTCACCGGCGCTCAGGACCTGTACCCAACGGCACGGACGTACTACGAGCGCATTGCGCCTGTCGCACAGCGGTTTCCGAACAACCTCCAGACTCGGATCGACCTCGGCCCGGCCGAAGTGCATCCAGACGACAAATGGACCGGCTTCCACCGGCTGGAAAGGGATCTCTGGCTGAGCGGCCTACAACCTGATACCAACGCGGTGGCCGACAAGTTACTGGCCGACGTCAAAGAGCTCGATTCGGGTCTGACGAGTCCGGAATGGGCAGTCAGCGCCGACGAGGTGGTTCACGGCGCCCAGACCGTGCTGGCGACATTGGCCAAGGAAGCCATCACCGGTGGCGGTGAGATATTCAGTCACACCGATTTGTGGGACGTTCAGGCCGGCGTGGACGGTTGCCGCGTCGGGGTGGGTTCGGTACGGCCGGAAGTCGACCAACGTAGTCCCGAGCTCGGCAAGCGCATCGACCAGGCGTTTGCCAACGTTCAAGGATTGCTGGACAGACTGCAGTGGAACGGCGGCTTAGGCTTCGGACCCTACGACAGGGTGGCAGAGCCCCAGCGGCAAGAGCTTTCGCGCGCGATCGACGCGTTGAACATCGAGGTCGGCCAAGTGCCCAGCACTGCCGCCTCGCGATGAGCGCTGTCGGTGACCACCGCGATTACCGGCCTATTGCGAAAGCCTGGTCGTAGCAAGCGAAGACGGCGTCGCGCGCGTACATCGTGCCGAATTGTCCACGGGCGCCCTCCGATACCGCGCGGTTGCGTGCAGGATCAGTCAGGTCACAGAGGGCCTCGGCGAACTGCTCGGCCTGATCGGCCACCAGCACCCCGTGTTCCGTGCCGGTGGCGAACCCATCGGCACCGATATTCGTGGACACCACAGGCAATCCCCGGCCCAGCGCTTCGATGACTTTGAGTTTGATACCTGATCCGAACCTCAGGTAATTGACCAAGCCTGCCGCCGATGACAGGACCTCGGTGAGATCGGCGACGTATCCCTCCAGCGTCACGGACTCGCCCTGCCGCCCCACGATTTCGGCCAGCTCCGGTCCGCAGTCTCGCCCGATGATCCGCAGCCGCGCTTTCGGCATCCGGCCCAGCACCAAAGGCCAAACGTCAGTCAGGAACGCACGCACGCCATCCTCGTTGTGCGGTAGTGACAGCAACCCGACAAACACGAATTCCGGAGCTCCACCGTATTGGCGCGCACGGTACGGCGGCGGCTTGACCAACGGAGGCACCGCCATCACGTCGGCAGTTCCGCGGTGCGCGACTCGAGCCCGCAAGCGGGCTGCTTCACCGTCGTTCACCAGCAGATTGCGACGAAACCGCAATGCCGCGCGATCCTCGCTGCGCCGAGCCAGCAAACCTTCCATTCGCAGAAGCATCCGCTGCGGCAACTTGCTGTCGGCCAGCGGCCGCAATGGGCCGGGCACATGCTGCTCGAAATTGCCGAGCGGCCGGATCGTCACATCCGGGTACCGATTGCCCGCATCGAGCATCGCTGCGTATCGCTCGGAAAATAGGTCATCCAAATAACACAATTGCCAATCAGCACGCGCCGCATCGGCATACTGCGCCATGCGAATCGTGTCATAGATTTCGAAATCAGGGCCGATGCGGGCTATCGCTGCAGCTACTGCGCGTGCCACATCTGGTGAATACAGCAAAGATTCCTGTAGGGTCGATCGTCCAAACGGAAGGCGGGTGGACACCGCAGTCAGCGCCGCCCTTCGGCTCGGGCGCGGCAGTGGATGCAGGGTGACCGGAAACGCCTGCTGGGCGCGACCGCCGACGAGCAGGTAATGCACGTTGCCCGCGCCGAACCGCTCGCGGAAATACTCCAGGAAACCCGCCAGCACCACCTTCTTGCCGGCATCGGTCGGATACGGATCGACGGCACTGACCAGAGTCACCGACACCACAGCACCTGCCTCGATTCGCTACGCCGCCCCTACCCAACACCAGCAGCGGAAGTGTTCCCCACCTTACGGCGGTAGCCTGACACAAGCACCGCAAGGATGCAGTTTAAGCAAACATGTAGATGATCGACCAGCGCACAGAAAGTGGGTCCCCGACGGCGAAGTCTTCGACTCCTCCGAATACACTGACCACACGCCGGAGGATAGCTCGTCCCCAAATCGCGCTAGACAGTCTCAGCGCTTTTGAATGGAGTGATCGAAGTGATGGGACGCCACACGTCTGCGCGAAGGGTCGCAGCACCGGGGCTGTCAGAAAATTCGGCGACCGTCAGGGAAAGTGTGACGGAACCAGTCTCGGCCGATCCGCCGGAAGACACATTTCCGGAGTCCGCGGCAGCCAAAGCGGCGAATCTTGGCAAACAGACGATCTGGAACTACCTCGTCTTTGCGGTGAGCAAGAGCTCCACGCTGTTGATGACGATCGTCGTCGCCCGCCTGCTCACTCCCGAGGAATTCGGCGTCTTCGCCTTGGCGTTGTTGCTGGTCAACCTATTCGATTACGTCAAAGATCTCGGCGTCGGCCCAGCGCTGGTGCAGGTTCACCACCCGTGGAAACGAATCGCCCCGACCGGATTGACCCTTTCGATCGGAATAGGCGCCATCACCGGTGCACTTCTCGCCGCGACGGCGAGCAGCACCGCACGCCTGCTTCACCACCCAGACATCGCGCCGCTCATTCAGGTCCTTGCTGTCGCCCTAGGGATTTCGGCACTCGGCGTCGTCCCACTGTCTTGGATGCGACGCGATTTGAGCTTTCAGCGACGCTTGATGCCGGAGTTCGTCGGGGCCGTTGTCAAGACAGCGTTGACCATCTGGTTCGCGGCGACCGGCCACGGCGTATGGAGCCTGGTCTACGGCCAGATTGCCGGTGTCTCGATCACCACGGTCATGTACTGGTGGAGCGCTCCGACCTTCATGGCGCCGCGATTCCAATTGAGTGAAGCACGGGCGCTACTTCGATTCGGCATCCCGGTAACCGGAGTCACACTGCTCGCGTACGCCATCTACAACGTCGACTACCTGGCCATCGGAACCCGGCTCGGCACAACCGAACTCGGCCTCTACACACTGGCGTATCGAGTGCCCGAGCTGGTCGTGCTCAGTCTGTGCTCGGTCATCAGCGATGTGCTGTTCAGTTCGATGTCGCGCCTGCAACACGATCGGCGGGCGATGTCGGCGCAGTATCAGAAGGCGTT
This sequence comes from Mycobacterium sp. SMC-17, assembly GCF_045310915.1. Lineage (NCBI taxonomy): Bacteria > Bacillati > Actinomycetota > Actinomycetes > Mycobacteriales > Mycobacteriaceae > Mycobacterium > Mycobacterium sp. SMC-17. The sequence continues at coordinate 10,071 of NZ_JBJIAK010000078.1, forward strand.
GAGTGTGGTTGTCGCACTGACAATCCCGATGGGCATCGGCCTGGCCGCCACAGCGCGACCGTTACTGGAAACGATGTACGGCACACGGTATGCCGCCGCCACGCATATCCTTGTGGTGCTGGCGTTGTACACCACGGTTTACTCGGCTTCCTTTCATGCGGGAGACGTCCTCAAAGCGGCGGGCCGCCCCGGCCTGCTGACAGCCATCAATGCTGCCCGGCTCGTGCTGCTGATCGGGCCCGTCTGGTGGGCTGCGGGCCACAGCGCCACGTTGGTGGCCGTCGCGCTTCTCAGCGTGGAAGTCGTGCATTTCGTGATCCGAATGATCGTTGTTCGCAAGGTGATTCCCCTAGGGTGGGCATCGGTTCTCTCGGTGATCGGCCGCCCGTTGGCCGCGGCTGTCCCGATGGGCGCCGCGCTATTCGGTATCGACGCTCTGCATATCCGTCTACCAGCACCGATCCAGCTTGCCGTTCTGGTTCTACTGGGCATGATTATCTATGCTTCGGCATTGTGTCTCACCGCACCTCAGCTGGTTCGGCCAGTCGTCAACCGGCTGGCGATAATGATTCGAAAGGGCCATCCATGAGTCGTCCGAAACGCCTGTGGCTGAACCCGCTTGTCGCGATCCTCGCGATCATCGGCGGGGTCCTGGGCGGAGTCGCCGGCACCCAATTGCTAAATTCAGCGACCTATCGCGCGACTGCACAGGTGGCCCTGGTTCCCGGGCCCGACTTGACGACAGCGGATTCGTCGGCCTATTGGGAGGTGCTCACTCAGGGACAGGTTCCGCGCACGGCGGCGACGGTCTTGTCCGATCCACGTTGGCAGGCAGGCGCCGCCGCAGCAGCGGGCGTCGACCCGTCGAAGCTGACGTTGTCCGCAGGCGCGGTACCGGAGACAACCATCGTGTCGATCACGGCCGACGCACCGTCGGAACACGCGGCGCAAACCGCTGTTGCCGATCTGCTCGAAAAAGCCACGCCTGAGGTCAAGGCGGTTTCGGCACCGTTCCAGCTCCGCGTGATCTCGCCGCCTAGCGCGGTGGAGATGGCGACGTCACCGATCCAGCTGATCCTGATCGGCGCCATCGTCGGCCTCATCGTCGGCGCCGTGGTCGGTATCGGGGTGACATGGCTACGCTCGCGCCGCGGCACCGCGTAACCGAGGCCTGGTCCACGCGGTGGATCGTCGGCGTCCTCGTGGTCATGGTGGTCATGGAGATCGCCAACATTTCCGAGGTCGCTGCGCAGTACACAAAACCCCCGCTGTTCAAGACCAGCATGGCGTTGGGTGCGGTCGCGGTCGTTTTCGCCCTACGTGATACTGAATCCCGAGCACGACTCAATCGCTGGACAGCCATCGGTGTGGCCCTCGTCGGCGTGTACCTGGCCGGTCAACTGATCGCGATGGTGGGCACTGTAGACCTGACCGCATCACAAGGCGTCTTATGGCGATCCGTGGTGGATTTGGTCTATCTCCTGATCATCCTCGTACTCACCCAAGCCACCGGTAAGCCGTGGACTGTGGCGATGGCGGTGGCCGCCACCCTGGCGGTGCTGTCGATTCTGACGATTGTCAATTACCTGAGCGGCGGACATCTGACGTTCGGTGGGCTCGCTTCAATTTCGCAAGCACAAGGGCAATTGATCACAACCCAGCGTTTCGGCGGCCCCTACGGTGACTCGAATTTCTGGGGCCGCCTGTTGGTCCTCGGCCTTCCCATGGGCTGGGCATTGGCACAGCGCAGTCGCCTCGCCGGCAACCAGTTGCTCAGTTTGTTCTGGCTGTTCACCACCGTACCCATGGTGATCGCCGTCTACCTCACGCAATCGCGCGGCACGTTGCTGGTGGCTGGTCTCGCGGTGGTGTTGTGGTTCATCGCTTCGGGCAAGCCGGCCAAGCTCGCATTGATTCCCCTTGCCATCGCAGTGGCGTTTGTAATTCCTGGCATCGGCAACCGCATCATCGCGCTGGGAAGCGACTTGTTCAGCGCCGACCGTAAGTACGATATCGATCCGTCTGTACTCGGCCGCCAAGCATCACAAGAAATGGCCTGGCAGATGTTTCAGCAACGGCCCGTCTTCGGTTTCGGACCGGCTACGTTCGGCGGCCAAGTCCCCTTCTACACCGACAGAGTGTCTACCGCGGTTCACGAAGGACTCGTGGCCCCGCACAATCTGTATGCGCAACTGCTCGCCGAATCCGGCGTCGTCGGCCTGATCACCTGGCTGATCATGCTGGGTGGCGTGTTCACGATCCTCGCACTGCGGATCTCTTCGGACCCCATTTCGGTGGATCGGGCACTGGCAGCGGCGACGCTGACCGGCGTCGTCACTTGGTCGGTCGCCAGCATCTTCCTGCACCTCGCGTACTTCCGCTCGTTCGCGATCGTGTTGGCCCTGGCCTGCGCACTCGGGCCTGCCGAGCCGGTACCAACTGCGATCAAACGGCGGATGCTACGGACCACCGCAACGTGGATGGTCGCGGTGATCGCCGGCGCCGCAGCCGCCGGCGTCACCATGCTGACGAGGACCACGCCAGCAGTGCAGGCCGCCCAGAAGGCGATCGTGGTGCCCGCCGGCCGACTAGACGGGTGGTCCTCCTACGCCATGAACGTCCGTGCTCGCACAGCGTTCCTGCCGACGATGGCCGAAGTCATGCACAACACCGAAGCCCCTGCCAAGATCGACGTCGACCCGGTCCGCGGAATTTTGACCTTCACCGTCACGGGTTCCGACGGCGATGCCGCGAGACGAAACCTTGCCAACGCGCTGGCGGTGGCGCGTACCCGTATCGATGACAACGTTGGTCACATGCAGTACAGCATCGCGGCGATAACCGATGTACAGCTGGAGCCCGTATCTCTGCGGTCCAAAGTGACGATCGTCTACGCCGCGGTTTGGGGTCTGGTGATCATGGTGCTCACCCGACTCGCCATCGGTCTCCTTGCCCGCCGCTTCCGGGTCAGCAATCCCGAACTGCCGACCGAGGCTGAGCACGAGTCCGCTGGAGCACCAGCGTGACGGACAACCGCACGGTGCTGGTCGAATTTTCCCCGTCGGGCGGCCTCTTCCAATTCGCTGCCCAACTCGGGGCGGCGCTGGCGGACCGTGGCGAACACGTTGAGCTGTGGACCGGTCCGGACCCCGAAATCACCTCCGAGGAAGCCAGATTTCTGGTCCGCTCGGTATTGCCCACCTGGCACCCCAATGACAACGACGACGCCGGTGGCCGTTTGCACTACTTGTTACGCCGTGGCACGCGCGCGGGTCGGCTTGTCCTGGCCTGGCTGACGCTGGCGGTCAAGCTGCGCCGGCGGCCGCCGCGCGCCGTGCTGTTCTCGCAGTGGCGGTTCACCTTCGAACCGTGGTTCGTCGTCGCAATCTGCAAGCTGCTGCCGCGCACAGTGTTCGCGATAGTCGCCCACGAACCGCTCCCCCGATCCGACGCGAAGGACACCAGCACCCCGAAGCAGGGACACCTGCTGCAGGCATCGTTCGCCGCCGCGTGGCGGCACATGGACGCTGCCTTCGTTCTCGGTCCGCGGACCCGGCAGATCGTCATGGAACATTGGCGGCCCAGCTGCGACGTCGTCGTCATTCCGCACGGCGACTCAGGCGTGATCAATCGAGGCCGCCCCGTGGTACCGGTCACCCAAACGGAACCGATCGCGCTGTTCTTCGGCACCTGGACCACCTACAAAGGCATCGACGTCCTGATCGAGGCCTTTCGCCGGGTCAAGACCGGCATGCCGACCGCCCGCCTGGTCATCGCGGGGGCGATCGGTGCCGACGTGAACGGCCCCGAACTGATTGCCAAAGCTGCAGCAGTCGGCGCGGAAACCCGTCCTGGCTACTGCGCGATGGATGAAGTGCAGAACCTCTTCGACTCCGCCAGGGTTGTTGTCACGCCCTACATCCGAGCCAGCGCAAGCGGCGTCGCGCACCTCGCGTACACGTTCGGTCGTCCGGTCATCGGCACCACCGTGGGCGATCTACCGGCCGCTATCGAAGACGAAGTGACCGGCCTGCTCGTGCCTCCGAACGACCCTGCGATGCTCGCCACAGCAATCCTCAAATTGTTGCAGAATCCCCAGTCAGCGGCCACACTCGGGGAGGCCGGGAGAGCCGCTGTGCAACGTTCCTGGGCTGTCGCAGCAGCCGCGATCAGCAATGAATTGACGGCGGCCACTGAACTGATCGGGTCGACAGAATGCGAGCCATGAGGACCAAGCGATTGCGACGGCGGGCCGCCGCCATCGGCATCGGAGTAGCGGTGGCGAGTCTCGCCACGACCCCGATCACCTCGCATGTCACAGCAAGTGCATCAGATTTTGCCCAGCCGTTTGCTGCGGACAGCCCGTTCCGAACGCTCATCCCGGCCGATGCTCCTGTCGACCCCAATAGCGCCGCGATGATCAGTGCCGTGGCCTGGGACCACAGCGCGAATGCTTCGACCATCGAATTCGGCATACCGATATATACCGCCGGCCCGAGAACGCCCCGATACACCGTCCCGTGCACCATCCCCGAATGGGGTCATTGCCCGTTCGACGGCCTTCAGGTACCGATCCCCGACGGGGCGCGACCGCAGGAGGGCTCGGACGGCGCCATGGTGGTGATTGACCCGGCATCCCGGACCATTTTCGAGTTCTGGCTCGCGAAGCCCGGCAACGGTTCGTGGACGACCGGGTTCGCCGCCGTCAACAGCCTCGACGGCTCCGGCTGGGGCGGCGCCAGCACAGGTTCGGGCGCCTCCCGGTTGGCTGGTGTGGTTCGCGTCGCAGAGATCGCGCAGGGCTCGATCCCCCATGCGCTCGCGATGCAGAGCTACAACGTATGCGCCAAGGTCTTTCGCCCACCGGCGTTGAAGACCGACGGCCAATCAACAAAGTCCGACTGCCTGCCCGAGGGCGCCAGGGTTCAGCTGGACCCGAGCCTGGATTTGGGCAGCCTGAACCTTACTCGTGCGGAGCGCCTCGTCGCCGAGGCTCTGCAGCGATACGGCGCCTACATCATGGACGTCAGCGCATCCGCCCTCAGTGTCAGCTTCGAACGCGATGACTCCGCCGCGCCCGGAACTGTTGGGGAAACATACGCGGCAGCCGGACTGCAATGGGATTACGACGGAATGACGAATATCCCCTGGAAGAAACTACGGGTACTCAAATGAGGCCGATTCGGGTGCTGACCCTGATCGATGGATTCCGGATGGGTGGCGCCGAAACGCTGCTGGCGCACTTGGCCGTCGCCATGCGCGACACCGAGGTCGAGATGGACGTCGTCGGCCTCGATCGTGCCTCGGTCAACGCCGAGAAGACGATGGCGATCCTGTCCGAAGCCGGCGTGCACCCTCACTCGCTGGGTGTACGCCGATTGCTGGATCCCACCGGTATTCCCCGCCTGGTGCGCGAGATCCGCAGGGGTGACTACGATCTCGTGCACACGCACCTTGAAATGGCGGCAACCTTCGCGGTGCCGGCAGCGAAGCTGACCGGCCGTCCGGTGGTATGTACGTTCCATCACGTCACGCAGCGCTGGCCCGGCCGCGCGCACTGGCGCGAGCAGATCGCGGCTGAAGCCGCGACGCTTGGCGATCGAGTGCTGTTCGTTTCCGACGCCAGCCGTACATCGTGGGCAGACGTGCACCGCCGAGGGCGCATCCCGAGAAACTGGGATGTGCTGCACAACGGAATCGACGTAACCAACTTTCAGCCCGGGGAGGTCAAGCCCGCGGTTCGCGCGGAATTGGGCGGTGGCCCCGCGCCGCTCGTCGTGTTACCTGCAGCGTTCCGCTTTTTCAAAGGCATCCCGGTGGCAATAGAGGCGTGGCCGCAGGTTTTGCGCAAACACCCCGACGCAATTCTTTCACTCGTCGGCGGTGGGCCCGACGAGGCCGCATTCCGGAAATTGGTCAGCGACGCCGACTTGGAGCAGTCGATCGTGTTCGCCGGCGTTCGGTCAGACATGCCGGACGTCTACCGCGCTGCCGATGTTGTGCTGCTGCCATCGACGTTCGGCGAGAATCTGCCCACTGTCCTGATCGAGGCGTCGGCGTCGGGTAAGGCCATCGCGGCATCACGCATCGGCGGCATCCCCGACATCATCCTCGATGAAGGAACTGGGCTGCTGTTCGAGCCCAATGAACCGGCAGCCCTGGCCGCTGCGGTGAATCGACTACTGGACAATCCTGACTTGCGAAAAACGCTGGGCCAAAACGCAATCGAGCGCGCGCGCAACGAATTCTCGTCAAGTTCGTGGGCCCGCCGACTCAGCAACCTCTACTCTGATCTGGTTGAGCGTAAGCGTTGAGCGCCAAGGCGATCGACTACCTGGTGTCGCGATTTCCGATCATTTCGGAGACATTCATCGTCCGCGAGCTCGACGCCCTCGCAACCGGGGACGAGCGGGACGTCGGGCTGCGGTCGTTGTTCCCGTCTCCTGACCCACAGGTCCACGACATCGCGCGGCCATGGGTCGACAAACTGGCGCAGCCGGGCATGGGGCGAAGCATTGTCGGCCTGTCGTGGGCACTCCTGCACCACCCGCTGATCACCATGTCGATTCTGGCCGACATCGTGCGCGGCTACGGTCGACGGCCCGCATTGTTGCTGCGCGCCTTGGCTACCGTCCCGATCGCCACCGCTCATGCCCGAGAATTGCACGCATCCGGCGTGGCACGGCATATCCATGCGCACTACGCGACATATCCCGCCTTGGCCGCTTGGATCTGCTCACGCCTGGCTGGTGTGTCCTACAGCGTCACCGTGCACGCACACGACCTTTACGTGGACCAATCTATGCTGAGCCGCAAACTCGACGGCGCCGATTTCATCGTCACGGTGTCCGAGTACAACCGCCGTCTACTGTCGAAGTACACCGTCACCCCGGTGCAGGTGATCCACTGCGGAATCAACACCGCCGCATACCAATTCCGCCCCCGTACCATCCCGGAACGCGGCGCCATCAGGGCACTGTGTGTGGCCTCACTTCAGGAGTACAAGGGCCACGAGGTGCTCCTCCGCGCACTGTCCCTCGGCGGGCCCGGCGTCGATCGGATCGAACTCGATCTGATCGGCAATGGACCGCTGGACAATGAATTGCAGGCGCTGGCGGCACAGCTCGGTCTCTCAAAGCGCGTCCGGTTCCAAGGCGGACAGTCCGAGGCAGCAGTGAAGCAAGCGTTGGCGGACGCGGACTTGTTCGTGTTGCCGAGTATCATCGCAGCCAACGGCCAGATGGAGGGCCTGCCGGTCGCCCTTATGGAGGCACTCGCGAGCGGAATACCAACGGTGTCAACAAGTTTGTCGGGAATCCCGGAACTGGTGGTACCCGAACAGACCGGGCTGTTGGCAAGGCCGGCGGACGCACAGAGCCTGCGTGACACCCTGGAACGGCTGATCGCGTCCGGCCCCGTCCTCGATGACTACGCCCGCGCCGGACGCCGCCTCGTCGAACAGCAATTCGACATCGCCTCTACCACGGCAGTATTGCGGGCACTCTTCGCCAAGGTCTAGGCAGTTTATTGGCCCACAAGCCACCATCGCAGCTCACCGTGAGCTATTCTCGCGAGACCACACAGCGAATCCACTGAAAAGATCGGCCGGGTGTGCCGTGAGTGACGCTATTAATGTGCGGTCACGGGGCCACCGCGGCGCGCCGCCCCGCCGGCAATCCGGCGTGTTCGTCTTCCTCGACCACGACTCGCTCTGGCACAGTTTCCATCAAGTAGCGGCCCTGATCCGCCGCAACGGCATTCCATCCATCAGAATCACCACCGCCACGGCCGGCAGGCTCGAACGTCTTGTCCAATCGCTGCTCTATGCGCGGTGCTACTACCTGCCGGACATTCAGGAATTGGAACATCTACCGGAACTTCTCGAGCCGTTCACCGTGGCGCAGGTGTTCCTGACGGAACCCATGATGGTGGGCCTGCCCGACGATCTCTATGACAGCCTGCCGGCGGCAGTGGCCGACGATGTTCGACGCAGGGTGACATACAGTGACAAATCACGTGCCGCATCTTTTGCCGCCGCGTTGGGAATCGAGACTCCCCAGCAATTGGCGGCGTGCGCGGTCACGCCGACCGACGCGGCCGAGCAACTCGGTCTACCGCTCGTCGTCAAGACCAAGCTGGGAGCGTCAGGCGCGGGCGTGGTGATCGCGAGGACCATCGGCGACATCGAATCTGCCGTTGCCAGGTTGGATCTCGGAGGCGACTGCTTCTTCGAGCGATACGTCGCGGGTCAGATCGTGTCGTATGCCGGAGCGGTATTCCAGGGACAGATCGTCCAGGACATGACTCATCAGGCCGTCAAACTCCCCACCGATCCGACGTGTGCGCCACTGGCTTTCGAAGTGGTCAATGACGAAGTTCTGCTCAGCGTCGGCCGGGCGCTTTGTCAGGCGCTGAATCTCAGCGGGCCGATCAATCTACAGAGCATCCGTGATGCGGCCGGGAAACACTGGCTGATCGACCTCAACCTCCGGCCCTACGGCCCGATGCTTTCCTTTGAGCAGGACAAGGTCGATACCGCCGCTGCGTTTCTCTATGCCACCGCGATCAGCAGTGCGTGTCCTCGACAACGGACCGCGGTGCCGGGAACTCGAGTTGAGGCCTTTCCCTACGATGCCGGAGGAATTGTCAATACCTGTGGATCGGCTTGTTTCAGGCGACCTCCGTTCCAGTTGATTCGGTCGGTGCCGAGTCC
>NZ_JBJIAK010000079.1:0-16999 GCF_045310915.1 Mycobacterium sp. SMC-17
CGTTCACCATGACTCGTTGATCACAACGCGTGAACCACGCCAGATCCGAAGTCCACCACTCCCCGGGACGCTATCGCTTTGCCATTGGTTCGGCGCCGCAGTTGTCGCTCCTTAACGCAACCTGTGGATTCCGGCAAAGTCAGTACACCATCGGGGTTGACAAGGGACGCTGTGGGGAGAACCAGCAGCGCCACGGGGCGCTGCCGCAACCGAGGAGCGCCTGGTGTACGCACGCTCAACCACGTTTCAGGCCGAGCCGGCGTCGATCGACGCGGGCGTTGCGTACATGCGCGACACCGTGCTCCCGGCCTTGGAGGAGCTGGGGGCGGCAGGAATGTCGCTGCTGGTGGACCGGCGCCTGGGGCGTTGCATCGCCACCAGCTCCTGGGAATCCGAGGCGGTGATGCACCTGACGGCGCACGCCGCCCGCCCCCTCGGTGAACGTGCGGCAGAGCTACTGAACGGGACCCGGAAGGAGATCAGTGAGTGGGAGGTGGCGGCGCTGCACCGCCACCACCGCTCACCGGAGAGTGCCTGCCTCCGCGTTGCCTGGTTCTCCGTCGAGCCCCATCAGGCGGACCTGCTCACCGATTTCTACCGGACGCTGGTCCTGCCGCCCTTGGAGAAACTCGAGGGGTTCTGCAGTGCCAGCCTCCTGCTCGACAAGCCGTCCGGACGCGCCGTTTCGTCGGTGACGTTCGACAGCGCCGCGGCGCTGGACAACAACCGCGAACAGGCCAGTGCGCTACGCACCGAAAAGCTCGCCCAGTTGGGTGGCAGCCTGGTCGACATCTGCGAGTTCGAACTGGCCATCGCTCACCTGAGGGTGCCGGAACTCGTCTGATTCCCCTGATGGCGTCGTCCTGATTCAGCGGATCGTCAGGCCCGTCACCGCCCGTGAGATGACCAACCGCTGAATCTCACTGGTGCCCTCGAAGATGGTGAAAATCTTGGCATCTCGGTGCATCCGCTCGACCGGGTAGTCGCGGGTGTACCCGTTGCCGCCGAGAATCTGAATCGCCTCGTCGGTCACGTACACGGCGGTCTCGCTGGCCGCCAGCTTGGCCATCGAACCCTCGGCGTTCTCGAACGGCACATTGTTGCGCGCCATCCAGCCGGCCCGCCACACCAGTAGCCGGGCGGCGTCGATGCGGGCCTTCATGTCCGCCAGTTTGAAGGCAATGGCCTGGAATTCGCCGATCTTCTTACCGAATTGCTCACGCTGGCAGGCATATTCGAGGGCGTACTCGTACGCCGCCCGGGCCACCCCGACCGCCATCGCCCCGACCGTCGGGCGGGTTCGCTCGAACGTCTTCATCGCGGCCTGGCCACCCGCGGACACGCCCGACTTCACCCGCGCCACCCGGGCCTCGAACTTCTCCCGGCCGCCGAGGATCGCGTCCTCAGGCAGCCGCACGTTGTCGAGCACCACCTCGGCGGTGTGCGACGCCCGGATGCCGTGCTTCTTGAACTTCTGCCCCTGGGACAGCCCCTTGGTGTCCGGTCCGATGACGAAGCTGGCCTGGCCGCGCGACCCGAGTTCCGGGTAGACGGACGCGACCACGACGTGCACGTTGGCGATGCCGCCGTTGGTGGCCCACGTCTTGGTGCCATTGAGCACCCATTCCCGGGTGGCCTCGTCGTAGCGGGCCCGGGCCCGGATGGACCCGACGTCGGAGCCCGCGTCGGGCTCGGATGAGCAGAACGCCGCGACCTTCGGGTCCGCGGCCGAGCCGAACATCTGCGGCAGCCACTGCCCGATCTGTTCGGGAGTTCCGTTGCCCGCCAAGGCCGCCGCGGCCAGACCGGTACCCATGATGGACAGCGCGATGCCGGCGTCACCCCAGAACAGCTCCTCGAACACGGTGAGCATGCCGAGCCCGCTCGGTTCGGCGGCCTGCGTGCCGAACAGTTCGGGTGAGTACAGCCCGATCTTCGCCGCTTCCTGGATGATCGGCCACGGCGTCTGCTCCCGCTCATCCCATTCCGCGGCGGCAGGGCGGACGACTTCGGCGGCGAACTGGTGCACCCAGTCGCGCACCTCGATGACGTCATCGCTGAGTTGTAGTGAGAATGTCATGTCACTCCTGTTGGTGGTCAAAGTGTTTCGGTGCCGCGAGTGATCAGTTGCTCCGCCACGCGGTGGCACCGACGTTCAGATACCGGATCTGGCGCTCGAGCATGGTGGCCGCCGCATCCAGATCACGCGCCGTGGTCTCTTCGTCGAGCCCGCGCGCGATGACCTCGAGCATCGAATCGATACCGGCGAGGATGGTGGCCATCAACATGCTCGACAGCATCTCGACATCCCCGACGCTCCACGACCGGATGGGTTCGAACCGGGCCATATAAGTGGCCAATTGGCTGGCGTACAAACGGATTTCCGACCGAATCTCGCGCCGGAGCACCGAATGACCGGCCGCACGTTGGCGCGCCAGGAACGCCAGGTGTGCATGGTCCCGCGAGACCACGCCACGAAGCGCCTGCACCCCGACGTGGATGGCGCCGCCGGACGAATCGATGTCGAGAGTGGCCATCTCGCCCATGATCTCGCGCAGCGTCCGAAAGGTCTCGTGAATCACGGCGAGACCGAGGTCGTCGAGCGACTGGAAGTAGCGGTAGAACGCCGACGGCGCGACACCCGCCTTACTGGCGAGCTGCCGCAGGCTCAGCGCGTCGAAGCTCGATCCGCTGCCGGTCAGTTCCAGCGCCGCCGTCATCAACGCGCGGCGGGTGTGCTCGCGGCGCTCCTGCTGCGTCCGGCGCCCATGCCGATCCCGACCATTGCCGGAGTCCGCCTCGACAGATAGAGAGCGTTTGTTCTCTGTGTTGCCTGTCACGAAACCAACTATAGCTATTGACCTCGCCATATCGACAAACATACCTTACGGAACATTCGTTCTCTAACTTGAATGGAGAAATCATGGCACGTATCGCAACCCGCCTACCCGGCGAGCGCAACCTGGCCGAGGGGGACCGCAACCGGATCGCCGCGATCCGGGGCGAGCTCATCCGCATCGGCAACGGCTGGCGGGAACGCCATCCGTTCCTCGCCGCACACCAGGACGGCGTCGGGATGGCGATATTCCTGGCGTCCATCGCCGGCGTTCTCGTCGACGCCGCGCTGTACGCGGCCGGCATCCTGCCCTGGTACGCAACCATCCTGATCACCGCGTTCTGGCTGTCATTGCTGCACGAACTGGAACACGACCTCATCCACTCGATGTACTTCCGGCAGAACCGCCCGGTGCACAACGCGATGATGTTCGGGGTGTGGTTCTTCCGGCCCAGCACCATCAACCCGTGGATCCGGCGGACGCTGCACCTGCACCATCACGAGGTCTCGGGCACCGATTCCGACCTCGAGGAGCGCGGCATCACCAACGGCGAACGCTGGGGCAGCCACCGGCTGCTCAGCCTGCTCGACTCGATGCTCGGCATCTACACCAAGCCGCTCCGACAGCGCGCCATCGTCACCGCCTACATCAAGCACGAGGCCCGCTCCCCCGAAGAAGCGCGTCAGCTCGCCGCCAAGACGCTCGCGCTGTACTTCCCCCTCGGCACCATCCACTACACGCTGTGGCACCTGTTCATCGGCGTGCACGTCTACGAATTCGTCACCGGCAGCAGCATTTCCGGCAGCTGGGTGACGGCGCTTGACTTCGTGGCCGTCACGCTGCTGGCGCCGAACGCGGTGCGGACGTTCTGCCTGCACTTCGTCAGCTCCAACATGCACTACTACGGCGACGTCGAGAAGCACAACGTGTTGCAGCAGACCCAGGTGTGGACAGCCAAGTGGCTCAAGCCCTTCCACGCCCTGTGCTTCAACTTCGGCGAGACCCACGCCATCCACCACTTCCTGGTGCGTGACCCGTTCTACCTCCGCGAGGCGATCAAGCGCGATTGCCAGAAAGTACTGCGCGCCAACGGTGTCCGCTTCAACGACTTCGGCACCTTCGGGCGGGCCAACCGCTTCAGCCTCGCCCCGGCGCACGTCGAACCCTGACCACACCACTTCTTCCGAACGGATAAAACATGACCGAGACCCAAACCGCCCAGCTGTGGATCTGCGTGCGCTGCGGCATGATCTACGACCCCGCCGACGGCGACCCCGACAGCGGGATCGCCCCCGGCACCGCGTTCGAGGACATCCCCGACGACTGGGTGTGCCCCATGTGCGGCGTCAGCAAGGACGAGTTCGTCCCCTACGAGGACTGAGCAGCCCCGTCCGATCGTTCAACTGACGGGCACGCGCCAGGCACCCCGCCGGAGCAGCCGCAGCCCATTGAGCCCGACGATGATCGTCGAGCCTTCATGGCCGGCCACGCCCAGCGGCAGGGGCAGGGTGCCGACGAGATCCCAGACCACCAGCACGGCAATGAAAGTCGCCGCAATCGCCAGGTTGGTCATCACCACGCGGCGGGCGCGCCGCGACAGTGCGATCACCGCGGGGACGGTGCGCAGGTCGTCACCGATGACGACGGCATCCGCGGTCTGCAACGTGAGATCCGAACCAGCGCCGCCCATCGCGATGCCCAGGTGCGCGGCCGCTAGCGCGGGCGCGTCGTTGATACCGTCACCGACCATGACCAGCCGCCCACCATCGGCCTGCAAGTCCCGGACGGCAGCCACCTTCTCGTGCGGCAGCAGGCCGGCACGCACCTCGGCGATACCCACCTGATCGGCCAATTGTCCTGCCGCCGCGGCATTGTCACCGGTGAGCAGGACCGGGGCCCGCCCTGTCAACGCGGTGACGGCGGCGACGGCACCCTGGGCATCGGGACGGAGTTCGTCGGTCAGGCCCAACACCGCGACCGCGCGACCGTCGACCGCCACGACGACCGCCGTACCACCCCGCTGCTCCATCTGGGCTGCCGCGTCGGCGCTGTCCGCCGACGGCGCCGACACGGTGATCGTGTGTCCGTCGATGACGGCCCGTACGCCGCGACCCGGTTCGGCGGCGAAATCGGCGGCTCGCGGCAGGACGAGTCGACGCGCCTTGGCCGCGCGGACGATGGCCGCACCCAGCGGGTGCTCGCTGGGATGCTCGGCGGCCGCGGCCAGTGTCAGCACCTGATCTTGCGTGAAATCACCTGTCAGCAGCCGAATCTCCGCAAGTTCTGGAGTCCCGCGGGTCAACGTCCCGGTCTTGTCGAAAGCCACGCGGGTGGCGGCGCCGAGCTGTTCCATGACCACCGCAGACTTGACGAGCACGCCGTGACGCCCGGCATTCGCGATGGCCGCCAACAGCGGCGGCATCGTGGCCAGCACGACCGCGCACGGGGATGCGACGATCATGAAGGTCATGGCCCGCAGCAGCGCCTCCCGCATAGAGTCGCCCGCGAGCAGCGGGATCACGAACACCGCCAGGGTGACGGCGACCATGCCGATCGAGTAGCGCTGCTCGACCTTCTCGATGAACAGCTGCGTGCGGGCCTTGGTCTGCGACGCTTCTTCCACCAGCGCCGCGATGCGCGCCACGACCGAGTCGGCAGCCCGCCGGTCGACCCGGATCCGCAGTGCCCCGGTGCCGTTCAGCGTGCCCGCGAAGACCTCGTCGCCGACGGCCTTGTCGACCGGCAGCGGTTCGCCGGTGATGGTCGCCTGATCGACCTCACTGGCGCCGTCGATCACCGTGGCGTCCGCGGAGATGCGCTCCCCCGGCCGTACGAGCACCACGTCACCGACCGCCAGCTCAGTGGCCGGCATGACGTGCTCGCCGTCGTGGGACAACCGGGTCGCGGTGTCGGGCGCCAGGTCCAGAAGGCCGCGCACCGAGTCCTCGGTCCGCGCCGTGGCCAGAGCTTCCAGCGCGCCCGACGTCGCGAAGATGACGATCAACAGGGCGCCGTCAGTGACCTGGCCGATCGAGGCGGCGCCGATCGCCGCGACGACCATCAGCAGGTCCACGTCGAGGGTCTTCTCGCGCAGCGCCCGCAGTCCCGCCAGCGCCGGCTCCCAGCCGCCGGTGACGTAGCAGGCCAGGTACAGCGCCCACCACGACCAGCTCGGCCCACCAGCCAGCTGCAGCACCAACCCCGCCAGGAACAATGCCAAAGCCACTGCAGTCCAGCGCATCTCCGACAGGTCGAACCACCCGCGGCGCGACGGAGCCACCGCCGCACCGGACAGCGCCGGCCGGGCGGTCTGGGTCACCGTCGCCATGACGCACCTCGCAAACACATGCAGTCAACGTTATCAGAACAAATGAATACGTCTTCATGTGTGTGCCCTAGTACACTACAACCGTGGGACATGGTGTCGAGGGGCGTGACCGCCCCACCGGGCGGCTCGACGCTGACGCCGCGGCTCAGGTCGCCACGACTCTGCAGGCGCTTGCCACTCCAAGCCGATTGATGATCCTCACCGAGCTACGCCAGGGCGCCCGCTCCGTCACCGACCTCGCCGACACGATCGGCCTCGAGCAGTCCCTCGTTTCCCATCAGCTCCGACTGCTGCGGAATCTCGGACTGGTGACCGGCACCCGGAGCGGCCGCAGCATCGTCTACAGCCTGTACGACAACCACGTCGCGCAACTGCTCGACGAAGCCGTCTATCACAGCGAGCACCTGAGGCTGGGGCTGGCAGACCGCACCAGCGACGCAGGCTGAGTGCCCGGTGGGCTCGCGAACCGTTGCGCCACATCGCAAGGAGGGTCCATGTCCACGACACCCACGAGCACCAATGTCGCGACGTTCGAACGATTCCACTGCAGCTGCAACAGCGGAGACATCGACGACATCGTGAGCACGATCGACGACGTCTTCCTCCCCGACGCCGTGGTCCACTCCCCGCTCGCCGTAGGTTCCGGGCCGGACATCATGAAACGCATCTGGACGCTGCTCCTTCGAGCCTTCCCCGACATTCACGTCATGGTCGACGACATGGTCGTCGACCATGACAAACTCGCCGCGCGCCAGACCGTGACCGGGACGCACCTCGGCGAGTACCGCGGGCTGGCACCGACCGGCAAAACCGTTGTGTACGACGAGATCTTCATCATCCGGTTCACCGAGGGCAAGATCGCCGAAGTCTGGGGCGTCGTCGATACCCTGTCCCAGCTGCAGCAGCTCGGCGCCGTCGGCAGGGTCTAACGCGCGGGGTATGCGTGGATCAGCGCCGTCGTCAGCTTGGGCACGGCGTGCACCAGATGATGCTCGGCGTCGTGGGCGATCTGGTGGGCCTGCGCCAGGCTCAGCTCGGGATCGAGGTCGAGTTCGACGTCGGCATGTAGGCGGTGACCCATCCACCGCATGCGCACGCTGTGCACCGACCGCACCCCCGGCTCGGCCGCCAGCGACTGCTCGGCGGTGTCGACGAGCGCCGGGTCGACGCCATCGAGCAAGCGGCGGAACACATCTCGCACCGCGGTGCGCAGCACGGCCAGGATCGCCACCGTGATGATCAACCCGACGATCGGGTCCGCGAGCGGGTATCCGAGTGCCACTCCACCGGCGCCGAGCAAGACGGCCAATGACGTGAATCCGTCGGTGCGCGCGTGGATACCGTCCGCAACCAACGCCGCCGACCCGATCTGCCGCCCCACCCGGATGCGGTAGATCGCGACCGTTTCGTTGCCGAGAAAGCCGACGAGTCCGGCCAGTGCCACCCACCCGACGTGATCGATGACCTGCGGATGGATCAACCGCTGCACCGCCTCGTAGCCGGCGATGATCGCCGACAGCGTGATCATGCCGACCACGAACAACCCCGCCAGGTCCTCGACCCGGCCGAAGCCATAGGTGTAACGACGGGTTGCGGCCTTGGTGCCCAACGCAAATGCGATCCACAGCGGCACCGCGGTCAGGGCGTCGGAGAAGTTGTGGATCGTGTCGGCCGCCAGGGCCACCGAGCCCGACGCCACCACGATGGCGATCTGCACCACCGTGGTGAGGCCCAGCACCAGCAGGCTGATCTTCACCGCCCGGATGCCGGCCGCGCTCGACTCGAGCGCGCTGTCCAGGCTGTCCGCCGCGTCATGGGAATGCGGAGCGAACAGCCCTTTGACCGCGCCCCAGCCGCCGTGGTCGTGGCCATGACCGTGGTCGTGGTCGTGGTCGTGGTCGTGGTCGTGGTCGTGGTGATGATGGTGGTGGTGGCTACTCATCGCCGACCGCCCCTGCGCACGGCGGTGTCGGCGCCGAGGCTCCGCACGCCGGGGTCCTGACGATGATGCGCCGGCACCCCGGGACCCGCGTGTTCGGCGTTGTGCACGGCGTCGACCACCAACTGCCGCACATGCTCGTTCTCGAGGCTGTAGAAGATCGTCGTCCCGGCCCGCCGCGTCTGGACCAACCGCGCCATCCGCAGCTTCGCCAGATGCTGTGACACCGACGGCGCGGGCTTGCCGACGCGCTCGGCCAATTCATTGACCGACAACTCGCACGCACTCAACGCCCACAACAGTTGGACGCGGGTCGGGTCGGCGAGCATCCGGAACACTTCCACCACCAGACGCACCTGGTCGTCGGCGAGCGGCGCCGGCACCTGGTTATCTGCATTCATACGCAGATAATAGACCGTCGGCCGCCGGTCGACCTCGGGAGCGACGCTCAGCTGCCGCGGTCGACCATGTCGAACACCTTGACCGCATGCGAAAACGGCTGCGGGGTAACGCCTATGGGGCCGAACGGATGGTCCAGGGTGTAGATGACGTACAGCAGCAGCGACAACAGGATGGCGACCGCGCCGACGAGTACCGCGTGCGCGCGGGCGTTCTCCAGCCGCATGAAGCACGTCAGCAGGATCAGCACCGCCCCTCCGAAGATCAGGGCACCCCACAGCAGCGCCGGGATGCGCTGGTGGGAGTTGAGGATGCGCTCGCTGCGATCCGAGGCCAGCACCGTCAGCTCGCTCAGGAACTGCGAATCGATCGGGCTCGCGCTCGGCCCCGAACCATGCGTTCCCACAATGCGATACAGCTCGCTGAGCGCCGCACGGCCGTTGTTGCTGATGTCAGCGAATTCGTCCATGCCCCAGGCGGGTCCCTGAACCGCGGCGGCATACTTGCGCAACTGCTCACGAACCTGCGCCTGCTCCGGTTGCGGCATCGCGACGGTCTGGCGGTACAGCGTCGTCAACGTCGATGCTTCGTTGGCGACGTTCGTCTCGGCACTGAGGAACTGCTGCCAGCCGACGACCACCGTGAACCCCAGGAGCGCCCCGTAGACCAGGCCGACGACGGTGAG
This sequence comes from Mycobacterium sp. SMC-17, assembly GCF_045310915.1. Taxonomy (NCBI): domain Bacteria; kingdom Bacillati; phylum Actinomycetota; class Actinomycetes; order Mycobacteriales; family Mycobacteriaceae; genus Mycobacterium; species Mycobacterium sp. SMC-17. The sequence continues at coordinate 9,189 of NZ_JBJIAK010000079.1, forward strand.
GAACGGGGACAGGAACGAGTTCTGTTCCGGGCGCGCATCACGGGCGATGATGCGTCGCGTCACGAACACACAGCCGACCGCCACGCAGACCGCCCCGCCGACGACCAACGCCAGCATGAGCCACGCGCCGAACACCCCGAGATCACCCATAGTGGACCAAGCATGCCAAGCACGCCGAGCTGTTGCCAAGCAATCCCCGCAAACCGCCTAGAGCACAAAACCGCACAACACGACGCAGTTGTCCGACACTTCGGCAACCTGCGGCGGTACCGGAACCGCGGGCTCGACGGCTACCGGCGGGACGTACGGCGTTCGGCCCTCGGGCACCCCCGCGGACGTATCGCTCTGGTTCTGTTTCTGGTTGACCGCGGGCGCATCCGACGCCGGCGCCGGCACAGCCACAGGCTCGGGCGCCGGTGGAGGCGGACTGGGACTCGGCGGCACTTGCACGGCCGGCGACACGGATACGTGAGCCGGCGCGGGCGCCGGCGATGGGCCGGCAGAGCCCAGAGGCATGGTCGCGACCAGAGCCGAAACCAGCACCATCGCCGCGAGCGCCACCGGCGTCAGCCAAACCGGCTTCCTGGCAAGGCGTTTGGGATCAGGCTCGTCCACAGCTGCAGGAACGGCGTCGCGAACCGAGGCCAACGCGGCACCATGCGCGAGCGCCAGGAGCGACTCGGCCTCCGACTCGACCCGAACGTGGTTCGGCACCTCCACGGCGACGGGATGCACGTGCTCGTCCGTGCCGACGAGGACGAGCCGCTGCGGCCGGTGATCGAGTCGGCCGAGGACGTCGGCCAGCCAGCCGGCGGCACCGTCGGCATCCAGTCCCACCGCGACAGCAGCCCGAGGTTCGTCGGTGTCCGCGACGACGGCGCGACCTCGTAGCCCACGTTCCACATCAGGCTCCAACACGCAGACGACGGTGTCGGCGTAGTCGGTCTCGCACACCAGCGCCGAGCCTGCCGATACCAGCGGGATCGGCAGCAGTTCGATATCCAGCTCGGCCGGCAGTCCACTGAATCCGGCGACGTGATCGTCGGCGTCGGCCGTCCAAGTGACGGCAACCGAGCGGGCACGGCGGCCGCGTTTGGCACCCTGCGCGTAGATCCGGCGTACCGCGCCGGCCAGTTGGGACCCGGACGGGCGTCGGCCATCGAAGGAAACCGTCACGCCGTCGACCGCAGCGTCGAAGGCCTGGTCACCTGACGTGAGCGTGATGCCCGCAGTGGTGGCGGTGAGCGCAACACCGATCACAGCATCCATGGGGCCACTCCTCGTCACTCTCCGCGTTTGCCGAATGCCTCGGCAAACAGCGGGCGCTTCACGCCCGCTCCATCAGAGGACGCTTCGGCACCGGACGTACGCCCGGTTTGCCTGCACATCGTCTTTCGGGGTGAATCTTGTTTCCCATAGTGAAAAACACCACATCAGCCGGTTTGCCATGATCTGACTTGACAGCGCCAGGAAGGTCCTCCGTCGGTCTGGCCGCGCCGCTACAGCGGCACCGACCGACGAAGGCACCGATTTGCCAGCGCGGAGTTTGACCGGGCTCGACGTCCTATCGGCAGGGCACGATCGGCTTGCCGGAAAATGGCATGGCAACCGCGCTGCTGGCACGAATTCCGTTCGCGATAAACCGATCTTGAATTATTGGTGCGCGAGTCAGCAAAAGGGCCATCGTTAACCATTGGCAGATGTAGCCTTGGCGAGTCTGTACCGAGGCTCCGTGGTGTCGAGGGAGGATTGCCGATGCGTCGTGCATTTTCGACGATCGCCATGACAGCAGTTGCCATCGTCAGTTCAGTCCTACTCCTGGTATCAGCGACATTCGCCGCGGCAATAGGCAATGCGGCCGTCCATGCGCTGATCGTTCCCGGAACCGGAAACCCAACGCCCGATACAGCTTTCGGCGTCGCGGAGGTGCGCAACTTTGTCACGCCGACCAATCCGGGCTGCAATTATGCGGATACCACCGCCTGCAGCCAAACGCTGATCGATTACCCGGCGTCATTCTGGCCGATCATCATTTTCGGACTGAAGCAACTGCACTCGGACACCTGGAACAAATCGGTACAAACGGGTGTCGACAACCTCGGCGACGAACTCAAAGCCGATTACGCCGCCGACCCGACCGGCCATTTCTATGTCGTGGGCTATTCCCAGGGCGGCACGGTCGGCAGCTATTTCAAGAATCAGAACTACCCGGCCACCGGGTCACAGACGTCAGGCCTCCCGCCCGCCGACCAGGTGACCTTCGTCTACGCGGCCAATCCGCAGCGGCCCAATGGCGGTCTGTTCGTGCGGCCCGGATTCTTCGGCGCATTCAAGATCCCGATCCTGGACGCGACCGTCGGCATCCCAGCCGCGACCGACCGCGGCGTCCGGACCAGCGACATCGTCATCCAGTACGACGGGGTGTCGGATTTCCCGGCGTATCCGATCAACCTGCTGGCGGATTTCAACGCCATCGCCGGATTGCTGTTCATCCACCCGACCTACGTGTTCCCGAACACCGCTCACCCCGACCCCGCGCACCCGTACGGGTACACGGTCGACGAGTTCACCCAGCTGGTCAACGCCGCGCAAACCGCGTCCGACAACAACGCGTGCACCGAGGCGGTGCACTGCCAGAAGTACGGCGACACCACGTATATCACGCTGCCCACCGCCAGCCTGCCGCTGCTGGCGCCGATTCGGTTCATCGGCGAACGGCTCGGTATCTCAGCGGTGACCCGTCCCCTCACCGATCTGATCGAGCCGGCCCTGAAAGTGCTCATCGAGACCGGGTACGACCGCACGTCCTACGGGACGCCGACGCCGTTCCAGGTCGTCATGCCGCTGAATCCGCAGAAGATGCTCACCCTGCTGCCGGACCTGGCGAAAGCGACCGTCCAGGGCATCCACGACGCGATCGGCGACATCACCGGTACGCGGCCGGCCCCGGCACCCACCCAGGACCCGTTCGCCTCCGCGGTGTCGCTGTTCACCGATAGCGGCGGGCTCGCGCCGGCCGCCGCGACCAACCCCCTGGCCGCTGCACAGACATCGCCGACAACCAACAAATCAGCGCCGCCCAGCACGCCCCCGGCCGTGAACCTGGCGACATCGGCGACCACGCCGACGGACCCCGGCACCACCACCCAACAGCCGTCCGGCGGAACCGACGACAAGGCAGCCGACAACCCGTCCGGGAAGCAGGACCAAGACACGACGCATGCCAAGGACAAGCCGGAGAAGAAGAGCAAGAACGAAAAGGCCAAGAGCGACAAGCTCGGCAAGGGCCAGAAGACAGCGCAGGCGAAGCGCGAAAAGGGTTCCGAGAGCGGCAAACTCGGCGACAAGGGCGCTGCCGACACGAAGGCCGCCGACAAGGAAGGCACGCAGAGCCCGGCCGGCACTCCCGCCACTGCCGGTGCGCAGAACTGACTGCCTGCAAGCTCCGGACTGCGTCCGCGCAGAAAATGTCGGCGGGGTCAATCCGCCTGCTACAGTCCGGCTGTGTCCGGTGGTCGATCGACCCGGAAGCCGGGACTGTGGAAAGGAATACGGCAATGGTCTTCACCAAATCGGTCGCCCAGCGGGCGGTCGTAGCTGCCGCAGGAGCCGCCATGGCCGTCATGGCCGTCGCCCTGCCGATGTCGGGTCAGGCGATCGCCGCTCCGACGGCCCCCAACTGCACTCCCGCGGATCTGGCCGGGGTAGCTTCGGGTGTCGCTGCTGCCGCCTCCGCCTACCTGTTCACGCACCCGGACGTCAACGACTTCTACGGCAGCCTGCAGGGCAAGCCGCGCGATGAGGTCGCCAATGAGGTGCGCACCTTCTTCGACGCAAACCCGCAGGCGCACAACGAACTTCGGGCGATCCGTCAGCCCATGACCGATTTCCGTGAGCGCTGCGGCCTGGCGCAGCCCGACCGGCCGCTGCTGGGCGAATGATGTCCGCGCCACGCCCCCGCCGCCGGCTGATCGCCGCCGCATTGGCCGCGGCTGCCGTACCCGGACTGATCGCGATCGTCCCCGCGGGCACCGCCAATGCCGACGTCTGCTTCGGTGCCGGACGGCGCATCACGGTCAGCGGCTGCACCGACTTCGGCGCTGTCGCGCCGTACGCGCCGCCGCCGGCCTACTACGCGCCACTGCCCGAGGACATGCCGCCGCCACCGCCGCCCCCACCGGTTCAGGGCTGCGTCGGCTGGAACGGCCGCTGGGTCAGCGCCAACACCTGCCGCTGAGCGCGGCACCCGCCCCGGACCATGCCGGTCAGTACGCCCCTGCGGCCGCCGGCTGGTCCGCGGCGTCGGTGCGGCCACGCAAGGCCCAGTGCAGGCGCTTGGCCGCGGCCAGCGCGCCGCTGGGCGCGTGCGGCTGGCCGTAGTGAATGAGCAGTGTCACGCGCCGTTGGCCGGAAGCGATCGGCATGTTGGCATGCAGACTCCGATAGCCCCAAAACAGGTACACGTCACCGACATTCATGTCGACAACGGTCGGGCCGTGGCTGCGGCCGAGACTGTCCAGGATCCGCTGCCGGAACGTCGCGCTCTGATGGACGATCTTCTCGAAGATGTTGACCATCACCGAACGGCGGAACGGCCGCTTGTTGAAGTAGCCCACCAACTCTCCGGACCGGCCCGGTTCTGCTTCGGGGATGAACAACGGGACCACCATCGTCACGACGCTGGCGTCGTAGTGGAACCACCAGGCATCGCCGTCGGCGTGTGGCCCGGCAACGATGCGCACCGCCGTACCGTCCAATTCATGAGCACGGTCCGGGAACCGCTGGCGGACGACATTGTCGAGAAATGCGCGAACCGAATCGCTGGCCATGAACGCGTGAATCGATTCCAGGTGCCCGTCCTGCGGCGATAGGACGAAATGGTCTTTCTCGCCGTACTCGGCCAACCAGCGGTCGATTTCAGCCCGGGATTCAAGCACCCAATCCCATTGCACCGCGTTTGCTACCCGAGCGACGCCGGTCGCGTCCAACTGGTGCGCCACATCGACGGGATCGCACGCGCTCATGTCAAATTCACACATTTGGACGGAAGTGTAGACAACCAGAGAACGTCGTTACCACGATTGCTGCGATTTGACATTTGCCCGGTAATGACCATGCAATTCGCGAGTCAAGAGAGCGATTCTGCAATCACGTAAATATTGCCGAATTACTGCACTTCAAGCCAGTAACCGCGCACCGAGGGCGCGTTGCGTTACTGCTCGATGCGAGTGAGTCCGAGAACCGGAATCGTCCGCGTGGTTTTGCGCTGATATTCGGCGAAATTCTCGAAGCGGCCGGCCTGCGTCGCGTAGACGCGGTCGCGTTCGGCGCCCTGCAGCTCGCGTACCCGAACCCTGTACTTGTCGGGCCCGATCTCGACCGCGACCTGCTCGGGATGGGCCAGCGCATTGTGGTACCAGGCCGAGCTCGTGTCCTTGCCGTTGTTGGAGGCGAAGACGTAGATCTCGTCGCCGTCCGACTTCTGGTAGGCCATCGGGTTCTGTCGCGGTTGGCCGGACTTGGCGCCAACGGTATGCAGGATCAGCATGTCGAACTGGGCGAACCAGCCATCGACCACGCCGGTTTCGCGAATCTGCCTGATGACGTCGTTGTGGAAATCGGTCTCATCCCCGGAAGTGCTCATGCGTCCATCCTGCTGCCGCACGACCACCTATGTCAATCAGATTGATATGTGGGCCGCCTCACGGGCCGGTGGGTTGCTGCCAATCGATCGGCCTGTCGCCATCAACCCACCCCTAGCGCGATATACCCCCAGGGGGTATCGTGGAGTCGACTCCGATACCGCTCGATTTCGACGATGAGGAATGACAACGATGGCCAGCGATTCCCACCACCATCCCGCCGACCACCAGGGCGGAAACGACCACAGCTCCCACCTGGATCATGCGCACCACGGCGGCGACATCAACGCCATGGCAGTCAGCGCGACCCTGCATTGCCTCACCGGCTGCGCCATCGGGGAGATCGTCGGCCTGATCATCGGCACGGCTCTGGGCTTGACGAACCTCGCGACCATCGGACTGGCCATCGCGCTGGCATTCGTCTTCGGCTACACCCTGTCGACGTTGCCACTGCTGAAAGCCGGTCTCGCGATCGGCACGGCGCTCAGCGTGGTCCTGGCTGCAGACACGCTGTCGATCGCGACGATGGAGATCGTCGACAACCTGGTCATGGCCGTGATCCCGGGCGCGATGAACGCCGGCCTGGTCAACCCGATCTTCTGGATCGGGATGATGATCGCGCTGACTGTCGCCTTCTTCGCCGCCTACCCGGTAAACCGATACCTGCTGCAAAAAGGCAAAGGCCACGCACTGACGCACAAGTACCACGGAGGCGCCGGTTCCGACGTCACCGGAATTCGGCGCTTCATCCCCACGCTGAGTACGCCGACGCTGACCGCGGCGATCACCGCGTTCATGCTCGGCGGCTTGGTCGTCGCCGTCGCAGACCAGCTCGACTCCCCCGACACCGCGCCGCACAGTCAAACATCGCCGTCCGCGCACGCGGCACCATGAGTGACATCAGAATCCCGATGCCACCGATACGGCGCGCGGCGTTTAGCATGAGTCGTCCCTATGGGTCCCTATCTCGGTAGGTGCCGCCCCCGTAGCTCAGGGGATAGAGCACGGCTCTCCTAAAGCCGGTGTCGCAGGTTCGAATCCTGCCGGGGGCACTCAGTGTTTTTGCAGGTCAGCGAGGCTTTCCGGGCGATTGCCCTACTCCCCTTCGCTCCTCTCTGGTCGGTGCTTGGTCGGTGCTTCGTTGGTATCGAGTGGTGCAGGATGGTCAGCCTCCGCGTCCATCGCCGCCATTTTGCGCCGAATTTCGGCCACCGCAGTAGCCCGGCGCGGGTCTGCCAGTACGTGCTTGAGCCGCTCGCGGCCTCTATCGCGCAAGTCCATCGACGTCTCCGCCCGCTTCGGCTGCCACTATGAGAGCCTGACGCGCGGCCAGGTCGAGCCGCACAGCCACATCTTCTAAGTCTGTCGGGAAGAACGCAGCGTAGTGGTTCAACGTGGTGGCGGCTGACTCGTGGCCAAGGAGACGGGCGACCGCAACGACAGACGCACCTGCCTGGATGGCCAGAGATGCCGCGGTATCCCGAAGATTGTGTGGCGTGATGCCTAGCCCGAGTTCTTCGACAGCGTCGTCAAAAACGTCACGGCGGAAGTTGCGATTGCGGAGGGCGGTACGGTTCGCCGATGGGAAAACGAGGTCATTTGGTTTCTGATCGCCTTTGAATGTAGCGAGTTCGTCCGACACGATCGTCGGAACTGGCACCGTGCGCGCTTGATGGTCTTTCACCGGTGACATCTCGCCCCGTGGGGCTTCCTCGGAGTAGGCACGAGCGACGCGCAGACTCTTCCTCTCGATGTCGACATCGGCCCACCGGAGCGCGGCCAGCTCGCCCCAACGCAAACCGCAGTAACCCGCGACCAGGACAAGCAGACGGTCGCGCGATTGGCTCATGTGGTCAGCCAGACGCCACAGTTGGTCGTGCGTGAGCGGTAGCGGATCGTTGCCCTGCACTTTCGGCAACCGGATGCCAGCCGCTGGGTTCCGGTGGATCGCACCGTCCCGGACCGCGTGATCGAAGACTCGGCGCAGTACGCCCAGCGAGTGACGTGCCGTAGCCGCGGACTGTTTGCGAGACAGCTCAGCCGCCCAGGATTGGACCTCAGAAGGTCGTACAGATACCAGCGGCCGACGGCCGGGCCTTGCCCCCATGTAGTGGACACGGGATTTGTGGTTACGCGGCTACTGGCAGCGTAGCCGGTGTTAGGGTCCTT
>NZ_JBJIAK010000080.1:0-16653 GCF_045310915.1 Mycobacterium sp. SMC-17
TCATTTTCGAGAGACCTCGACCTCTATCCCGGCAACGACGCGCCAACCACCTCTACACCCTCATCTGTGAAGAGCCCCATTGACCCGCCAAGGCCCTCGGTGAGGGTTTCGCGGGTAAGGCGATTGGCCCGCAAGACAGCGGGCCGAAACACCGCTTTGTAGAACGTCTGGTGGCTCAGCATTTGCGACCAGTCGAGCTGTATGCGCTGCGTTGCTTCTGCCACCGAAAGCGCGGCCAAGGCGATTGCCTGGCGCTCGGCCTTTTGCGCAGCCGTCAACGGCTTGCCGTCTTCTGTGCCCGGTGCGCGCTTTCCGGTCGGCTTAACCCGCGTGAGCGTCACAGCGCAGAACAGCGGCGCTGTGGGCTCATTACGGCGCGGGTGAACGGCCAGGTAATCCCGTAGCAACTCCGCTGATGTCTTGCGCAGCGGCACCCGGCGCAGACTGCGTTTGGTCTTGGTCGTGTCGTAGGCCATCAGCTCGCCCGAATTCTCTACGGTTCGCCGAACGTTGAGCCAGACCGTGCCGCCAGGATTGACCGGCCATTCGATGTCTTGGATTTGCAGACCGGCCAGCTCGGCAGCGCGCAGACCAGACCACGCGGCCAGGTGCACCATGACAGCGCACGGCCAGGGGGTCGCGTCCACCAACGCGGCTACCTCATTTGGCGCTAGGAATTGGTCGGGGTCATCGACCACACCGGGATTGCTATTGCTCACGGTGCGCTCTGTCGGGAGCTTGACGTGATCGGCGGGGTTGCCGAGCAATCGCCCATCGGCTACGGCCTGGTCGAGCACCGCTTTCACCACGAAAAAGTGGTGCCGGATCGTGCTCACTGACTTGCCCGCCTTGGCCATGTCGGCAACCCAGCGGTCCAGATCGGTGCGCGTGATCGTATTGGCAGCCTGATCACCGAACGTCGCGGCAATCGAGAGCCCTGCGGTACTGACCAGCGAATTGGTCTCGGCGTCGATTGTCTTGTGAGCGCGGGTTTTGGTGGCCAACAGGTTCGCGTACCCGCGCCGTGTGCGGGGTTTCAGATCGTGGCGACCGGCCAGCCACTCGGCAGCAACCACGCCAAACGATTCGCTACCGAGCTTGCGCAGACTCACCGGGGATTTCCCCTGCATCACAAGGGTTTCCGCATCGCGTGCAGCGTCTAGAGCGGCCTTTTTGCTACTGAATGTCCCGGCGCTGCGCTCGCTGCCATCGCTCTCGCAATACATGGCGGTATGCCGGTTGCCCTTGGCGGATTTCCGCGTGATCGCACGTGCCATGGTCAGCGCTCCAATTCCGTTGTGTCGCTTCGTGTTTCATTGTTCGAATCCTGTTGCACCGCAGTATCTTTCGCTTCACCAAGCACGCGGTAGACCGTCGCACGGCTAACGCCCAGAGCGTCAGCGATCACCGGCACCGGCTCGCCCGATTCCCGCATCCGTTGTGCCAGTTGCGATTTAGACGCACTGAGCGCTTTGGGTCGGCCCACACTCAAACCTCGCGCTCGGCGCGCTGCGCTACTCGCTGCCTTGCGCTCGCGAATCAGCTCTAGCTCAAGCTCGGCCAGGCTTGCGAGCACACCGGCAATCATGCGACCGGTTGCGTTGCCGGTGTCGATTCCCTCGCGAATGGACCGCAGCACAATGCCGCGCTCGGTCAGCTCGCGAATCGTGGTCATTACCTCGGCAGCGTCACGGCCCAACCGGTCGATACCGGTCACCACGATCACGTCACCGGTTCGGGCGTAGTCCAGTAGCGCGTCCATCCCTGGCCGCTGTGCGCGCCGTAGAGCGCCGGAAAGCTGGTCTGAGTAGACACGGGTCGGTTCGACACCCGCAGCACTCAGAGCGTCAGTCTGCGCGTCTAGTGACTGGTGGCCGGTGCTCACGCGGGCGTACCCGATCACCTGGCCCGTCGTCGTGGTCTCTGTCATGCCCCGAATCTATCTCAAAATGGCGCAACTGACTAGTTCTGCGAATCCCTTTTGAAACAGGTTGTGAGACACAGTCACCAGGCATTTCGTGGCCAAATTGGGGCACAGTGCAACCCGTCTCAGTTCCAAGGATTTGCGACGGGTTGCCCCGCACTTGCGCTCTATCCCCGGTTCAAGCTTTGCCTATACAAACGGTTGGCCTCGGCGGCGTACTCCAATGCCTGTTCGGTGTTCATATAGCCACCGTTCGGCAGCATGTACGTCGGTGCGCAATTGCCCATTGATTCTCTACGGCCCGTTTGGCTCTCGGCGGCGTAGTCGGCCTGGCCGTGGTCGTCTCGCTCGCCCTGGCCTGCGCTGGCCGGGTACTCGGCGTCGTCTACCAGCTCGGCATCAATGACCAGCTCGCCGGTTGGGGTCTCTCCCAGAACGCGAACACCGGTCGGCTCGCTCGGTGGCCCGCCAGGTGAGTCAGCGCTTTCCAGCTCGGTGTAACCGGCAGGCAATTGGCCTGCGCGTTCATCCTTGGTTTGGCGACGGAAATCCTCACGCGAACCGCTCTCGATTTCGGAAAGCATTGCCTCAAAAGGCTTTAGCGTGACCTCAAGTTGTTTCTGTTCGGTAATGCCTGCGCGGTCCAAAGCGCTGTTAATCGCTTGCAATTGAACGTAACTCGGTGTCTTGCCGGTTTCGTTGTCGGCCAAGTCCAGCAGATTTTTGGCCATGCGATCCGCTGCGGCCTCAAGCCTGCGCCGCGCCGCGTTAATTGCCTGCGGGCTCGCTCCACCGTGCAACCGGCACACGTCCTGGCCAATCGCGGGAGCCTGACCGCACTGATTTCCCTGGCGATTTCGTGCCTTGCATCGCCTTTTTGGTGGCTGGCGTTTGGCGTGGGGTTGAGGCAATTTCGACCCGGTTTCGGCCTCGGGGGTCGTCATGGGGTCGGTACCGTCATGGGGTCGCTTGTCACTCATGGCTATTTCCTTTCCCAAATCAGCCGGCCATCTTGGTCGGCCTCACTCTTGTTTGCGTCAACTAAAATCAGCTGCTCATCTTCGGCGTCCCAGCCGAATTCGATGTTTCCGGCCTCCCACAGCTCCAAAACGCTTGCCGCTGTGTATAGCTCGCCCACAGCCGCTACCGCGATGTTGAGCTCATCGCTACCGATAGCGCCACCAGAGCACTTGACCAGCTCGGCCACCAATTGCGTTGTCTTGGCACGGCCTAACGGCCAGTCGCCACTGTCGATTTCGCTTACTGATTGCGTCATCCCGCTATCTCCTGTTCCGTGACCAATTGCGTTTCTGTTCTGCGTTGTTCGCTGCGCCGTTGACTGCGTTCGTTATCCAGACGCATTCGCTCCCGGTCGGCATCGGTCACCACACTGATTGCGCCACCCTTAACCCCTAGGCCAGCCGCTTGTATGTACGTGGCGTTCTCCCGTCTCAAATCGTGCTTGCCACGACCGTCGGTCAGCTCCCAATCGGTATCAAAAGCCAAGCGTTGCAACAGCGCTGGCCATGCCGTCTGCGTGAAATCCAATTCAGGACACCGCGCCAGCTCGGCCAGTGTCGTCAACAGCTCTGTATAGGTCGCCACTGCGCCAGTCCCCACCACAACCGATTTCCCTTGCGCTGAGTCGTAACCCGCCAGAGCGCGCAACACATCTGGATTCTTGGCGCGCAATCCACAGTTGTCGTGAAACGCGCGCCATCGCCTGATTCCTCCCAGTCCCGGCACCACAGTCAGGAAACCCTCATCGCCGGTAATCAATCCCGTGCACCCATCGCACACAATTGCCAGCTCGCCTGGCTTAATCGCTAGCTTTTTGCGTTTGGGCATCTAGTCGCCTCCCTTCACTGATTCCGTATTCAATTGGTTTTTCTCCATACCTAGCCAGGGCGGGAGGTGATCCATGTTCCTAGATCAGCTCCATGGTGGGCCAAGTGCGAAAATGCCGTCTGACCTGCATTGATCTAGGTGATCCAATGTGCCATGTATAAACCTCAGTCGCCTATATACATATGTGGTGTATCTCTATCTTTTTCTTCTTACTTAATAGGTCAAAAAGGAACATAGATCACTTAGATCAGTGCAGGTCAGATGGTATTTTCCACCTAGATCGCTACCTGGATCAACCCGGATCATCGCCCTTGTCTCTGGATCATCTGACCGGACCCGATGCCACAATTCGCGAGTGTTTAGGAATCAACGCGATTCCCTGGTATCCCCAAGTTGGTTTGCCATTAATCCGAGGGCGATACTTCCGAACTTTCCCATTGAAAGCCGCGAATAACGCCTTACCCATTGCTACGTCGCTGCCGGGGTTGTGTCCGTGCCGCTCGCACCAGGTTGAATACGCTGCGAAAAGCTCAATGCCGCTCGCAAACAGACTTGGATCTGGTAAATCGTCGGCAGACACCGTGCACATTTCGTCAGCGAATCGGACAATCGGCGCGGCGATGTCGGCCAGGAATTCGCCCAGAACATCGCCGCTGGCGGCGTGTGTGAATCGACCATGCAGATTCAGCCGATCGAGCCCTTCGAGCGCCCACAGCAGAATCGACGGCAGTTCGCCAAGCAACGCCTTGGCCAAGGTCGTATCCTCATGCCCGGCAAACGATTTGGTCATCCGTAGCCACAGCATTCTGGCCGCGACCGCGCGCGAATTATCTGGCAGCGTTGGGATTTCGTTGCTCATCAACATCAGTCGCGTAGGCAGTCGGCCCGTCCACGCCTGGCGATACTTTTGACCGACTGTTACCTCATCCTCGCCGGTGATTTTCAATATCGTTTCCACGAAAGCCTTGCCGTTCACCGTTACCCGGTCGTCGGAGAACACAGCCAGCGACTTACCTACCATCGGCTCTAGACCGAACTCGCCTTGAAGCGACTTCGATGATGCGCCAATGTAATTGGCCTTGCCGACCAGCGCGGCCAGCACCTTGTCTATGGTTCCCTTTCCGCTGCGCGTCGGCCCGATGATGGCCAGTAGCTTTTGCATATCTGTGCGACCACTGAGCACGTATCCGAACCATTCCTGTAGCAGGGCAACAGCTTCGGCGTCATCGGGCCACACTGACGCAAGGAACCCCAGCCAGCGAACCGGCTTCGGCGCGTTCGTGTCGTAGTCGAATGGCAGCGCTGACGTATTGAAATATGTTGGTGTGCAATCAATTAACTCTCGGCCGGCGATCTTGACCAGGCCGTTTCGGCACGCAATCACCTGCACAGCTCGACCGTCGAGCCAGCACGGTGCGTCAACCTCATTCGCCAGCGAAACAACACCTTTGAGCGCGTCAATCGCCTTGTCTAGCTTGCCCTTGTCGGGGTTCCACGGCATGAGGGTCGGCACACCCTGCACCCGTTTGACGTACTGCACTTTGGCCAGCAATTGATACAGGTCGCCCCGCAGCGCTTCCTCGGTAATCTCTGGCCAGCTCGACCCGTCCCACGGATACCAACCGCCGCGCCAACGCTTGACCGGGCTCCCTCCCGCCTCGGCAAGCTCGGCAATCCGTTCGGCCACCAATAGCGGCGTTTCCGGCGCTGGCCACACGTTGCGGTCTAGGCGTCGTCGGGTCTCGCCGGGGTCGGCCAATTCGGCCTGAGCCGCAGCCCAGCACGCCATCCGGTCAAACTCGCCATTGCTTACCGATTCCGGCTTGACCGCTTCGAACGCTGCGCGCAGTTCGTTGTATGCGCTCTGTGCGGGGTAGCACTCGGCTATTGCCTCGCGAAACGCCCACACCAACGCCTTGCAAGCCGATTCGTGGCGGGATGCACCGGCAGCGGTATCGGTGGTGAAAGCGGTCAGCTGACCTTTGAGCGCATACCCGCGATTGTCTGCGGTGTGCGCGGCCAGGAACTCGCGCAGTTCGTCCACAGATTTCGGGTCGGCGTACTCATCCCCCGGCAGAGATTTGGTGAGCAGATCGCGCAGCACGCCAGGCAGCTCGGGAACCTCACCCACGGTCTCCCAGCGGTAGAAACCACCCTCATCGGCTTTCTCATGGACGCTCGGCGCGACGATGATCACGCCATTGCGTCCGCGAACCTCGCCGTAGCGCATGAAACCACCGGCAGCGTTTGAGTACGCATTCGGCTCGCACGCGAACACGTAGTGACCGCGCACCGACTCGCCAAGGCGCGACCGCTGGACCATGCCGGTTTGCAGACCGCCCCACAACGACGCAGGTATCCCGTCCGCGCTGCTCTGGTCCAGATCGAATACCACGGCACCGGACTTGCCGACGTGTGCAGCGATACCGGCATCAGGGTGCTTGGCCCACCATTGCCGAATTTGGTCGGGATTGCGGCTGCTCAACTCGGCCCACTTCCCGACAATTGAGCCGGGATTCTTCGACTTGACCGCAACAGGTACCACGTACCAACCGGCGTCGGCATAGGCCAAGGCGGCTGGTAGCGGTTCCATGCCATTCACATCAGGAATAGTCAAGCGCGGCAACTCATCTGATTCCGTCCAGGAATCGTCAGGTATCGGCCCGTCATGTGCCAGACCGTTGCAACCGATTTCGCGCGTCGTCTCGTCCGTCACCAAAATCAAAGGTGCGCCGAGCTTTCGGCGTTTCGTCGCGAATTTCGCTGCGTGTTCTGACCCGGTGTTGTCGGAGTCAGCGGGTACACTCATGTCATTCCTTCTGTTGGGGATACGGTCCCGTTGGGTTGGCGACACCCAGCGGGACCACTCTTTTGTCGTCTCGGCGTTCTAGCGTGGTCTGTCGAATTTACCGGCGCGATGGCGAATCACTCAGCTAGCCAAGATGTTTCGTCCGCCGTCGTGTCTGGCTAGTGCACAGCCCACAACTGCCAGGCGGTCAGCTTGTGACGAACTGACTAGCCAAGTCGGCGTGTTGCGCTACAACGGTTTTCGTTCTCCGGGGCTAGACTGACCAGGGAAATTGAGTGGCCAATGCCCCAAGGTGTTTCGATCCTGCACGGGCCGATCTGCGCGCGCTCCATCAGGACGGCCATGCACTCGGAGCAATAGCGCAGGATCACCAGGTGCTCACCGTGAGCGATTGGCCACACAGACCGGCGTGACTGCGCAGTCATCGAGTCGTGCAATTGACCACCACCAACGAACAGTCTTAGATCACAGCCCTTTTCGTCGCGTGCGTACGTCAGTGCCTCGGCTGTGATGGCTGGCAGCGTTGCCGACCCGAAAGCGTAATGGCGTTCGATGGCATCAACGGTCACGGCGGGAATCAGCTTGCCGGTAGCACCGTCGCACCGTGCGGACTGCACAACCCGATTGCGTCGGAATAGCACCACAGGCACCGCAGTCGGAGGGTCGGGGCAATAGTCGGGCGCAACGGTGCAGCCCATCGGCATTGAGTCGTCGTCAACCATTGCGCCATGGGGCAAATCGTCGCTCGGGTCGCTGGCGAAAACCGCTCGGGCATCGGTGGCCAGTCGCTCGACCAGCTCGCGCACGACCGGCAAGGCCCACGGAATCATTGCCAGGTGGTACCCGTTAGCTTCGGCGTAATTCTCTGTGAAATCAGTGATTTCGGAGACGACGGCGCTGTGGCGCTCCGCTGCGGAATCCCTGGCGGGGTCGGCAAGGTCGAGCACCGCGATGTGCTCGACTGCGGTCATTGCGTCAGTCATGTTGAAACCCATAGTGATTACTCGCTTTCGTTCTGTCGGGTAGTCGCGATCAATAGATCTAGGCGTTCAACGATGGCCCAGAGCGCAAGATTCGTTTCTGCCAAACACTTTTCGGTCTGCGTTTCGCAGGATGAAAAGCTGTCCTCTGATATGTCTGGAACGGGAATCATTGCTACACACCAACCTTGGCGCGCCGTGGCGCAGTGGTGCTGCTGTTGAGAATCACGTAGTCATACAGCGCGCGGTCGGAGTAGTGGCGACGACCGGCGATTAAATGCATAGTGAGTGAACGGTTTTCGGTATCACGCTCGATTGTGTGGCGAGAGACCTCAAACCCCCACAGTGCCGTAATGCGTTGTGCGGCAGCGTTAGAACCTGCGTTGTTCGGAATCTCCGAGTAGGTAAGGCGTGCGGCTCGCTCTTCCTCGGTGTAGTCACAATACTGGCGCGGCGGCGGTTTCGGCTTGCGACCAGCATTTGATTTCTTGACTTGCGTACGAGACATGCTGTGCTCCAAGTGAATTGACTGGCGATTGAGCGCAGTGCACCGAAATCGCCGAAATATGGTGGCGTGGGGGCGATTGCCGAGTGCGGGGCTTCTGCCTGGAATCGTCGCGGGCACTTGCCAATTGGAGCGACTGACACTGACTCTAGCGATGTCCGCAGCTAACCGCAAGTATCCGCGTCAATCCGTTTGGTGTCGCCGCAGTGGCCGCGCTGACCTGCGAATATCCTGGCTAGTAGCCAACCGCCGGCCAAACAGCGCAAAATCGTGCAGCAAACGAATTCGGCCGGTGAAATCACCGCCAGCGACACAAGATTTCTGTTTCACAATAGATCGCACATCAAACGAATTGACCGGCTAAGTCGGTCCCGGTGACACGAAAATCGCGGTGCCCCGCTATGGGGTCAGGGAGGAGCGGAACACGCGAAATCGGGCCAGCATTGGGTATATGAAACGAGTAAGGGGTACCACCTGGCGGACACGTCAACACCAGGTAGTACCTCGCAAATATCGGCCAAGACAAGTCAATTGGTACCGATACCGCTCTAGCTCGCGAATGTCGTGGCCGGTCTGCCTGCGGTGGTTTTCCCCACGCACATCGCAATGTGTGGCCGGGAGGGCCATTGCGATTTCGCTCGCTCTCTCAGCACCGGGCGCAAGGCTCTGTTTCCGATGGCTCAGTCACGATTACCGCACGTGATCCGATGCTGTGCTCGCCGGTGCTCCCCCGGCGAAATCTGTGTGGCCACGATGGGCCGGTGGTTGCCGGTTGGCCCGAACAAATCCACTGAGTACGCAGCGGTGATTTGAAGCGTCGGGCCAACCGGCATGGTCGCCCGCCAAGCGGTTTCAACGGTTCGACGCAATTTACTAGCGCCTCGGCGGGTGACCAGGTTCTCTATTCAGTTGGAAAATCGCTGTGGCCGTGAGTCGTAGGCCGTGGCCTACTTTTCTTGAAACGGCCAGACTTGGCGCGCTTACGGCGTTTCCCCTTTTTGGTGGTCATTGGGGTCAGTCCTCTCGGTCTACGCCAGGTAGCGATTGGCTCGCGGCCTTGCCGTGATGGGTGAGCGGGTTCATTCCTGGCCGCAACGTAAACTCAGCGCCTGAGTTTTCTTGCTGCATTTCGCGCTGTGCGTAGTCATCGCGCCACAGGGGCGACCAGCCACCGAAAGGTGCGGGCATGTCGATTACGCCGGGAACGTTGGAGCGGCGTAACTCGCGTTGGCCGTGATCTGGATGGCGACAGCTGCGGACCGGTTGCGCACACCCACACCGAACGATTGCGTAAAAAATGCGTCCTGTAGCGGGTACCGGCCAGCACCGGCAATCATCTTGATTCCCTGGTATGCCGTGTCTGGGTGCTGACGGTAACCCAACACGTTGTTCGGGCTGTTCTGGCCAGCACTGGCGACCACGAGCACGTATCCCGCTGGGATCAATTCGGTAGGAATGATCCACGCATCGCCATAGCTGCCAGTGATCCGCAGGCCGTCCAGATCAGCCGGTGCGGTCGCGCCGACAATCGTTTTCGTCGTGAGGTACGGCGGGGCATCGGCGCTCGGGATGAAATCGAACTTGGCAACCGGACCACCGGGCCGGGACTCGGCACCGGATTGCCAGCCAGCGATTTTGTCGGTCTCGGTGGCATTGGCGAACACCAGAATTCGCGAGCCAGCACGACGACCGTAGCCCTTGACCGTGATCGCGCTGATTGCGTCCTCAATGTCGGCACTGTCGAGCACAGCGTTTCCGCTCGCCCAGTAGTGGCTAGTGGTATCGGGGAACGTCTTACCCAAATGAGGCAATGGGGCAAGGCCATCGGTGCCATTCCACAAGCCAAATACGCGGTTGTTCTCGGGGCTCGACCCCTCGGCTGGCGTCATAATTCGCTTGAGCACCTGGCGCGCCTCATTGCGATTAAAAGCCTCGACAATCGAGTCGGTTACGTGGTCGATCTGCTGGCGATTTGCATCGCGCAGGAATCGCCAGGTGTAGCGCGTCGCAATGTCGTAATCCTTGAACGTATAACCGACCACCAGCGCAGAACCGGGCCGCGCGGCTTTTGGCTCACCGAATTCAGACGCTTCCTCAACTGCGATTTCCTCGACCGATTGCGGCACGGCATCAGCAGCCGCAGTCGTGACGTAAGACAGATGCGAAACGATCGCGCTGCGGTGCTGGTTGACCAGCGACAATAGATCGCGGTAGTCATTCCATAGTTGGTCAAGCGAAACGCCATCGGCGGTAGAGCGGACTAGCGCATGGATATCGTCGCCAGCGGTATGCACACCGCCAGCGCCATCGCTACCGAAAATCGGGCGAATAGTAGTGGCCCAATTCGGGAGGGCAATTCCGGCCATTTCAAGCGAGCGCATAAACTGAATTCCTTGTCTAAATCATGGCCCGCCGTGGCCGTTGTGTAGTTGGTGCCCGTGACTATACGCGCAATTTGTCACCTGACGGAATGGCGCGCGGCGATTGTGTCCGAATTCAATGGCTATTCCATATCAATAGGTTGAATAACCGCATTCAATCAGGCGAGAATCAGCGCAATTTCGGCCAGGTGTCGGGCGGGCGTGTCTGACCGCCCCTCGGCAGCGGTGTCGGCCAGGGCGGTGCAGTCGCCTCGCCAGACGGTCGCGGCGTGTCCGGCTAGCCAGCGGCGCTGTGTCGCGGCGGCGACCAGCAAACAGGCTCCCAGCGCAGGGCCATTCGCTCGATGTTCGGATTTCGTTCGTTGCTATTGGTGCGGATTACCGCCGGTTGGTTGGTGGATAGCTAACCGGTATCGAGCGGATACCTAGCGGGTTCAGTTGTGCCACAGTTGATTTGGTGGCGAACCGCATCGCATACCCGCAGGCCACAGGCTTGCCGAAAATTAGCTGTAACAGCTTCCCAAGCTGAATACGCGGGTTCGATTCCCGTCATCGGCTCCACACACATGCAGGTCAGGGCCCTATCGCGAGTCCATCGACCAACGTCGAATCGGCCGAATCCCGTATTTTCCCCGTAAATTGGGTCAGCCAGTCCCGTTGCTAGCCCATTCGTCCAGCACAGCACTGGTATCCGGTCCCGCGGTAACCCGCTGCACGTAGTGCTTCTCGGTCGTCGCGATCTGCGCGTGTCCGAGTTGCTGCTGTGCCGCCTCCACCCCGAGCAGGTCACGCACAGCCGTGCCATTGGTCTTGCGCCCAGCGTGCAGATGGAACCAGCGGAGGTGCTCGTGCGGCTTGAGCGCCTGCCGTAGCGAGTCCGCGATGTTCGCTCGACTGAGCAGTCCACCGTTGCGATTGGTGAGCACGACGCCGTCCGTGCCGCCGTCTGGCCCCGTAACCCCGTACAGGTCGGTGAGTACCTTCACGGCGAACTTCGGCAGCGTCACAGTGTGCTCTGGCGTGTGGCCTTTCCTCCATGGCTGCCGGTGAATCGGCTTGCCCGCGATCCGGCCCGACTCCACCACCGTCCCGGTGATCGTCACGGTCGGAGGATCAGCGAGAAGGTCAACGTCCTCCCACCGGATCGCCAGCACCTCGGACGGCCGCGCTCCCGTCGCAACGAGCAGCTCGACGTAGGCCGGCAGCATCGGAGCCCGACGCGGCCCCGGCCCCTTGCGGTCGCAGAACGCCCTGACGGCGTGGCGCACCTGTTCGAACTCGATCGCGGTCAGCGCGCGCACTCGTTTGCGTTCGACCTTGGCAGTCTTGGTCTCCCGGATTGGGTTGTGCCGACAGCAATCGAACCTGACTGCGAGCCCGTACATGCCGACCAGGATGATTCGCATGTAGGTGGCGGCCGACGTCGGCAGTGCCTTGAGGTGAGCGTCGGCACGGCTGGTCGTCAGCTCCGCGATCCGCAGCGCACCGAGCTGCTCCTCGCCGTGCAGCCGCCACGCATCTCGGTAGATAGTTTCGGTCCGCTCGCCGATCCGAT
This sequence comes from Mycobacterium sp. SMC-17, assembly GCF_045310915.1. Classification (NCBI taxonomy): domain Bacteria; kingdom Bacillati; phylum Actinomycetota; class Actinomycetes; order Mycobacteriales; family Mycobacteriaceae; genus Mycobacterium; species Mycobacterium sp. SMC-17. The sequence continues at coordinate 12,003 of NZ_JBJIAK010000080.1, forward strand.
CCTCCGCCACCTTGACTGGGACCCACGCCTGGAACAGTTCGGAAAGCGTTGTGCAGCGGTTGATTACGCCGGTCGGTTCACCGGCTTCTAGCTCAGTTTGTATGCGCCGCTTTAGTTCTCGGCGCGCGTCCTCCGCCGACTTCCGCGACGTGGCTTCGCGCTCCCTCAGCTTGCCGTTGTGAAGTCGCACATACGTTGTGGCCGAGAAGATTTCACCACGACGTGCGTTGGTGATTTTTCCGTGCTCGCCCGGCGCGAGCCGTTGTCTAGGCATCTAGATCTTCGCCACTCCGTTCAAGCGCCGCAGCAAGCATCTTGCGCCGCTGCTCCAGCGACCGAATAGTCCCCCGATAATGCGCGGCATCGGCTTCAAGCTGCTTGCGGTACTGCGCTTCCAGCAACAGCGGAGCCTTTTCAACCCGCGCGAGTCCGTCACGCAAAGACTTCAGCTCGTCGTCAATGCCATTGATCTGGGCAGCCAGCAACAGCCGCTGATGCGCGTCGCGGTCCCGAATGCCGGTCGGTGTCAGATCCGAAGTCCCAGTGAACCATCCAACAAAGTCCTCCTGACTCATGCTTGTCCCCGGGAGTACTTCAACCGGCTGCGTCGGTCCCGTTGGCAACAAAAGTTCTAGCGGTGAGACGTCGAGCGCAGCTGCCAAGACAATCAGCTCGGCGACGCTCAGGACGCCGCCCCGGTGACCCGAGTCGAGCTTCGCGATCACCGTGGCGGGAATCCGGAACCCGAGCTGACCGGTGCGGTCGCTGATCCAACGTGCAGAGTGCGACGACCGCAACTCTTTGGCCGTCGCACCTATTCGCTTGACGAGCGATTCGGCCCATCGTTTCCCGTCATCATCAGCGTGCTGATCATCATGCGCCATGCGCAGAACTCTAGCGCGTGCACTTGCGTGCCGCGAAGTGCTTGATTACGGTTTGCGTAGTACGCATTATTCGCGACACGCAACAAGGAACGGGGTCATGGTCAACAAAAGCAACGGTGTTGAAGAGATCATGGAGCGCCTGAGCGTAAGCCGCAGAAAGGTTTTCGCGCTCTGGGCGGACGGATCGCTGGGCTGGATCAGGATTGGTCGGCGGCGATTTTCGACCGACCGCCAACTCGACGAGTTCCTGGCCAAGTTGGAGCAGGCCGCCAGCAACGGCGAGGTCGCCTGAGTTGCGGCACTACCCACAGGCTGACCACTGCGACCTCGGCCTGGTCGACGACGACAACACCCCCGACTTGACGAAAGGCCTCCCTGCAATCGAGGCCCTTCGTCCAGAACGACCGCGCAGTCTCCACGACCGCCAAAGGAAGTCCCATGCCCACGATAACGCCTGACGACGCAAACGTCTCGGCTCGCCCGAAGCTGACCGTTGTCGGCGGGAAAGCATCGCGCACGCCGCGCCCAGCCTGCCCCGCGCCTTCGCCGGTCGACCCTCTCGAGGCCGAAGCCGCAGCCTTGCCGGACGAGTTCCACCCTGAAGAGATCGACGCCGTAATCGCGCTCTTCCGCCTGATCCGTTCGAGCCGGCGGCGTGAACTCTGCACCGGAGGGGACGCCGGATAAGTGGGCCGCACCTATCCACCACGCAGGCCACATCGAAAGTCGAGGTGACGGCCCAGTGGCGCGCGCGCAAGCAGTGTTTCCCGGGAAGTTGTTCAACGATGAAGGGTTTCGCGCTTTAAGTTCGGGGCCGCAGCGTCTTTTGATGTGGCTGTGGGTTCATCCCGACCTGTCGATGGCCGGCACGATCGGCATCCATTTCAGCGAGTGGGCCTCTGCGACAGGCGATCTCGATGAACTGACGATCGTCGCGGATCTTCACACCCTGAAAGAGGCTGGCTGGATTGACCACGACCAGGGTCAGCTTTGGATCCGGCCCTTCCTGGACCTTGACGGCGCCGCGCGGGGTGGCCCTCAGAAGTACGCGTCAGTCGCACGGGCGCTCACCGGGTTGCGCTCTCAGCGATTGCGCCAGTCTGCTTATCAGCAGTTCCGGAAGTACCCCCCACCACTACGGGACATACCGTCGGACGACGACAAGGCTGCGGCGAACGCCGCGAAATGGAACACATCGGTTTCGCGAGCACTTGCCGAATTCGAGGCATCGATGCTCACTCGCGGCGTACTGGAAGACATATCCGATACCCCATCCGATATCTCTTACGCGATACCCCATCCGATACCCCCCAGTGAGCATGAGCATGTACATGAGCATGTAGTTGAGGACGACGCTGAGCCGCTTTGCACGGCATGCGGCAGCGATATCGAACCTGAGCGGCGAACCCCCGCAAGCCACCGCCACGACCTATGCATGCGGTGCTGGACCACCGAGTTCCCACAGCACGGGAAGGTGACGGCATGGTGAACGGGGAGCAGGCCTACCCGGCCTACGAAGCGACCGGCGCGTTGCACATCGCCTGCCCGAACTGCGGCGCCCAGGTAGGCGAGTACTGCGTCACTGCCGATGGCATCCGGCGCGTCCGTGACCGCCGCGTGCCGTGTGTCGCCCGCATGGCTGCGGCCGCTCGGGGCGGCAGCGCCTCTACAGCCTCGAGTCAAGGCTCGGGCGTGGCGTGGTCCCCGACGGACTGCATCGCGGCTCGGAAGCACAACTCGGGCGCTGACAGTTTCTCCGAGCCGCGCTACACGAGGGAGGACTGATGAGCGACATTTCAGACGCCGACTGGCTGCGCTATGCGGCGGCCATCGGCTGGCGGGCCGTAGGAATGGCCGCCGGTGCCTTCGAGCGTGCCGCCGGACGTGACGCTGGGCTGCGGGCCGTCGCGAGTGGCTTCGAGGCAACCGCGGCGGAGATCGGCGCGATCATGACTCGATCGGGCAGCATCGAGTGGTACTCCACGGGTTGGCCGGTCGCCTCTGTCGTCGACTTCGAAACCTGCGACTGCTCCTATGCGATGATTTGGCACCCCGACCCGCTGAACGAAATCAATAGCTACAACCCGGAACTCGCGCGCATACCCTGCCCTGGCGGCGGCGTGCACCGGCTGATCGTGCTGCTCCCAGGCATGATCGAGACCGCCACAGAGGCGGCGCCTGGTGGGTGAAGAGCGTGTCGTCGAGGTTGCCGGTGTCAGCGGGGTCATGATCTCGCGGCGGGTCGCAGCGCAGATCGTCGGTGTAGTCGACGTGCTCGAGGAGCTTCTACGCCGGCGCAGCAGCGTTCTACCGGCCTCGATCCGCGAGTTGCGGCAGGAATTGGACTACCACAGCAGGGCTCGTGCTGAGCCTCGCGTGAACGCGAGCGCGCGAATCGATGGTGAGGCGTTGCCGCACGATTCGACTGCAGTGGTATCCGTCGCAACCGCGGCCGGGCAGCTCGGCATTACGCAGGACGCAGTCCGATGGCATTGCCGGCGTGGATGTTTCGCGCGGGTGGCGTTCCGGAAGTCCGGACGTTGGTGGATACCGGAGGACGAAGTGAACGCAGTAGTAGCTGCGCGACAACAGATTTGAAGGGTGGCACCAAGTGGACGACTTGACGTACCGCGGGGATGGCAGGTATGGCCCGTCGGCCTACGAGGCCGAGGTCATTCAGCGGAAGCGGGAAGCCGCCGGGCAGTCCGCCCAGAGTCCGTCGCTGGACCAGGAACCCGACGTCAGCCCGAGCGAGCCTCGGTCGCAATCCACAACTTCAGGAGGTCAAGCCACAGTGACAATGTTTTCGGTAAAGGAGCCGGCGACGTACGCCAAGGGCGGCGGCCAGTCCTACTTCCGCGACCTGATCCGATCATCGATGCGGAGCGGGGGCCACGTCGAGGCCGACGAGCGTCTACGCCGGCACAAAACCGACGTCGCGACCGACAAGGCCTATCGCGCGCTGGATACCACTCCCGGCAACGGTGGGCATTTCGTTCCGCCCATCTATTTGGTCGACCAGTACGTGGCGCTGGCCCGCGCGTCCCGCGTCTACGCCAACCTGGCGACCAATCAGCCGCTGCCGGCCGGTACGAACTCGATCAACTTCCCCCGGATGAAGTCCGGGACGTCGGTCGGCATCCAGGCGGCGGAGAACACCGCGGTGGCGAGCGCTGATCCCGACGAGGATGAGATCGAAGCCAAGGTGCGCACCATCGCTGGTGACACCGACGTTTCGCTGCAGCTGCTGGAGCAGTCGCCCGTCAACTACGACGAGGTGATCTTTCAGGACCTGTACGCCGACTACGCGATGAAGCTGGACGTCCAGACCCTGCGTGGTACCGGTGCTGCGGGTCAGATGCTCGGCGTTCACGCGACCCCGGGCATCGGCACGGTCGCGATCACGGGCGGTGTCACCCTGGCGAAGTTCTACGCCGCGGTCGCCGACGCGATCCAGCGCGTGAACACCGGCCGCATGCAGGCCGCACAGCACATCGCCATGCACCCGCGTCGGTGGGCCTGGATGACCGGCATCCTGGACGCCAACCAGCGGCCTCTGGTCGTGCCGTCGGCGCAGAGCCCGCAGAACTCGGTCGCCGCGTTCGAGCGCGTCACGCCTGAGGGCTTCGTCGGTTCGATGCAGGGCCTGCCCATCGCGCTGGATCCGAACATCGGCACTACCTACGGCGCCGGGAGGAATTGTCAATACCTGTGGATCGGCTTGTTTCAGGCGACCTCCGTTCCAGTTGATTCGGTCGGTGCCGAGT
>NZ_JBJIAK010000081.1:0-15166 GCF_045310915.1 Mycobacterium sp. SMC-17
CGTTCACCATGACTCGTTGATCACAACGCGTGAACCACGCCAGATCCGAAGTCCACCACTCCCCGGGACGCTATCGCGACGTGGTCCAGATAGTCCTCAGGAAATATCGATAGATCGCTGCCCTTGGGGAACCACTGGCGCAGAAGACCGTTGGTGTTTTCGTTGGTGCCGCGCTGCCAAGGCGAGTGCGGGTCGCAGAAGTAAATGTCCAGATCGATCGCTTCGGTGATCTGGGCGTGGTTGGCCATCTCCTTGCCCTGATCCCAAGTCAAGGTTTGACGCAGCATCGCCGGCAGCCGGGGCATCTTGGCCACGATGGCGTTCTGTACCGCCTCAGCGGTGTGGTTCTCGGGCAGATGCAGCAGCACCGCGTACCGCGTGGACCGCTCGACCAGCGTCCCGATCGCTGACCCTGATTCGGTGCTGCCCAGGATCAGGTCGCCTTCCCAGTGCCCGGCCACAGCCCGGTCGAGGGCCTCGGCGGGACGCTCACTGATGTTGATAATTCCGGGGATGCGTCCGCGGCGTTCCCCGGCCCGGCGGCGTGGGTGACGCAACGCTCGCCCAGTGCGCAGGCAGGTGTGCAGTTCCCGACGCAGATTGCCTTTGCCCTGCACGTAGATCGACTGGTAGATCGTCTCGTGGGACACCCGCATCTCCAGATCGTCGGGAAACTCAACCACCAGCTGCCGGGCGATCTGCTCGGGGCTGAGGAAATCTTTGAGCCAAGTCTGCACCTGGGTATGCAGACGAGCGCTGGTAGCCAGCTTGCGCGGATGCGGTCGCCGGGCCTTGCGCTGGGCGCGGCCCTGGGCGGCGCTGGGGAAATAGTGCGGGCGTCGCAACGGTCCGCCCCGCCACGGGGCACCGAAACGGAACTGCGGCCGGTACTTGTTGCGGCCATCAGAGCTGTTGCGTTTGATCTCCCGGCTGATCGTCGAGGGCGCCCGTCCTAGTCGCTTGGCGATGCAACGGATCGGTTCCTGCGCCGCGACCGCCAGCCCGATCTGCTCACGCTCGGCGAAAGTCAGCCGGGTGTACTTCCTTGGCGCCGAATCGATCTTGGGTTTCACCCCGCCAGCGTTGACAAACCACTGCCATCCAGTGCCCGGCGACACGCCGGCAGCGACCGCAGCCGCATCGATCGACAGCTCAGAACTGACATGAGACCAGAACAGGCGCACTACCGAAGGCAGAGGGCCAGGACGCATGCAACAACCCCCCAGATAGGAGCTGTTGCACTAGACCCCTGAATCGAAGCGTTGGAAGAGTTCGATTTCGAACACGCACGCGGACTCAAACGCGACACCATCGCTCACCTGGGCACCTTGGACTTCGTGACCGCGCGAGACAACGTCGTGTTCCTGGGCACACCGGGCACCGGCAAAACCCATCTGGCGACCGGACTGGCCATCCGTGCCTGCCAAGCCGGTCATCGGGTCCTGTTCGCCACCGCCGCCGAATGGGTAGCCCGACTGGCCGAAGCCCACCAAAGCGGCCGCATCCAGCACGAACTGACCCGAATGGGCCGCTACCCCCTCATCGTCATCGACGAAGTCGGCTACATCCCATTCGAACCCGAGGCCGCCAACCTGTTCTTCCAGCTGGTGTCCTCGCGCTACGAACGCGCCAGCCTGATCGTCACCTCCAACAAGGCCTTTGGCCGCTGGGGCGAAGTCTTCGGCGACGACGTCGTCGCCGCAGCGATGATCGACCGCCTCGTGCACCACGCCGAAGTCATCACCCTCAAAGGAGACAGCTACCGACTCAAAAACCGCGACCTCGGCCGCCCACCTACCGTGGCCACCACCACCGAGGAATAATCACCACCACCAACCCAGGGGGTCAAATTTCAGATGCCGCCAGGGGGTCAAATTTCAGATGCCGTCGACACCGCGGGCACTTTCCGACTGAGCAGGCCGCGCTCAGGTGACTGTATCTGGTGACGCGTTCCCTGGAACCCACCGGGGTGGGCAGGGCACGATGGATGATGCGGTGGAAGCCAGCGCTCAATGCGTTTGCAATCACGTTCGGCGACCGATTCCCGGCAGCCGAAACCTACTGATGGAAACCGCCGGAAACACCGTTAACGAGATAGTCCCCATTTGGTCGATAAATGTAGATTTCTGCAATTGTCATCCAGAATATTTCGTTTGCTGTACCAGATAATTTTCGGTCCTTATGACTGTGGCACGGCATCGAGAACAACATCAATAGGCATAACTATTGCACTGGTGTGCGTCATCGGGCAATTCGATTGGCCCGCTTCAGGCGAGGGGTGGTTTCGTGTGGATGGTCGATCAGGTATCGCATCCCGTCGACAACCCTAGTTGCGCGCCGCTCAGCGTAGGCATCTCGTATCGAGAGTCATCATCGCCCCGAATCGCTTAAGTTCGAAGGGGTGGACGTTTCACGGTTTCTGTTCGCGCGTGAGGGCACCGCGGTGGCAGAGGGCGTGGTCACGCTGGCCGCAGCGAAGTCGATCCATACACCCCGCCCCGCGCTGCTTAGACCGGCTGTTTCTTGAGTGAACGGTGTAGGCAGCGAGGTGCGGGTAGCGCTTGTGCAGGCGCGGATCGTATCCGGGCAGTATGTTGGCCAGGCTTACATCGCCGGCGTAGTGGGTGAGCACCCGTGGGTCCATCACTCGACGCCACAGTGGCGGGCACATCGCCATCAACAGCATGGTGCCGTAGCCGCTGGGTAGCTGAGGGGCTTCGTCGGCGTGGCACAGGGCCTGGTAGCGGCGCGTCGGGTTGGCATGGTGATCGGAGTGCCGTTGCAGGTGGAACAGGAAGATGTTGGCGATTCTGGTGTTGCTGTTCCAGCTGTGGGTGGCGCGCACGTGTTCGTAGCGGCCGCTGGGTAGTTTCTGGCGGCGCAGGCCGTAGTGCTCCAGATAGTTGATTGTTTCCAGCAAAAAGACGCCGATAGCGGCCTGGCCGATCAGCCAGGGCAGCACGGTGGTCCCGAACCACAGCCCCAGGGCGACATACAGAACGATGCTCATCAGCCAGGCGTTGAGTACCTCGTTGTGCAGTGACCAGGTGGATTTGTGCAGGCGGCGCATCCGCGTACGTTCCAATTGCCATGCCGAGCGCAAGCCACCGATGATCGACCGAGCTATGAAGGCGTACAGGTTTTCGCCCACGCGCGAGCTGGCCGGATCTTCGGGTGTGGCGACCCGCACATGGTGGCCGCGGTTGTGCTCGACGTAGAAGTGGCCGTAGCAGGTTTGGGCGAGTGCGATCTTGCTCAGCCGGCGCTCGGACAGGCCGCGTTTGTGGCCGAGTTCGTGCGCTGCGTTGATGGCGATGCCGCCGACGGTGCCAACCGACGCCGTCAAGCCGATCTTGTCGGCGAGTGTCATGGTGACCCAGCCGCCGCCGGCCCACAGCCAGCACGCGAAGATCACCGACAGATATTGGGCGGGCAGGAGTAGATAGGTGGTCAGCCGGTAGAAGAGAGCACCCTCGATCCGAGATAGTGTGTCGTCGGAGGCCTGATGCGGGTCGGGCCCGACGAGGTGGTCCAAAACGGGCACGATCACAAAGGTCAGAGCTATTCCGGTCCACCAGAACAGGGACAGGCCGGTAAGCTTTACCAGCACCCAGGACAGGCCGACCATGCCCGGGGTTACCGGACCTAACAGCCACAGGTAGCGCTTCGGGTCGCGCCAAGTCCCGAAGGTGTCGCTGGCGTGCGCCGCTCCACGAGTCTGAAGAATTCGCGCTACCACGCCCACAAGCTATTGATACCCGGTTTGCCCAGGGGCCGGTACGTGATGTGTGACACCCTGTACCAGTTAGGGGTGGCCTTTGGCGCAAACCTGCTGTGGGGTGTTCGACTGGGTGAGGATTCGCGATTCAGTCGCGGTTCTGGGGTGCCTTCAGCCGCTTCCCAACCGCGCGAATCCCAGAAACACCGTTTCGCACCTGGATAGGCAGCGGTGCGCTCATAATGAGCCGTCCGCTGTGGTTTCTGGATTCGCTAGTGAAACGAAGGTTCTTCATACCGCGGTGTTGGAAGATCATCCCCGGAAGTTCCGCTGGTCACTGTTGTGCGCATTGGCGATGACTCTGTATGCGGCACTGGCGACGTCTTCGGGGATTGCCTGGGCACATCCCGAAACTCAGGGTCGGGTCATTCGAGCGAAGGACCGACATCGAGAACGCCGGTGCCTCAGGTAGGACCAGCACACCACGGTGAAACCCATCCGGTCACCGCCGCGGCGACCGGAAAGGCTGATCCGCCGCCAGCGACAACATCGACTCCGCACGACACCGCCGCGGCGACCGCGACGGCGATTCCGAGCCATGTGCTCGCCGCGTCGGTCTCGGCCGTCGCCACCCCAGCGGCCCTCAAGCCTGCGGTCAAGAACGCCGCAAGTACCGCTCAAACTGTCACGACCAAAACCGTGAAGGCTGCCAAAACATCGGCCCTAACCGCCAGCGGCGCGACAACTACCGCGAGTTCGCCCAACGCTCCAGCCACGCCATCGGCACCGACTGCTCTAGACGGCGTAACGCTGGCAGTTCTGGGCGAGGAGCTGCAACGCAAGTCCACCGTAGGGACGCAGTCGTCCCCCGGTTACCTGGTCAACTCGGCGGTCAATACCGTGGCCGCGGCGCTAGTCGGGACCGCCGCCCACCTAAGCTCGGCGCTGGCCCACGATGTCGGTCAGGTCACCCAGTTCACCCGGCAGATGGTCGGGTTGGGGTTCGACCTCGGCACGATGGCGGCGTCACTGGTCAACAACATCGCAGTGCTGGGCGCCTACACGATCGGTCCCGACCTGCTGTGGGGACTGCCATACAAGGCGCTCAACACAGTGGCGACCGTGGCCGGCGACGTCAGTAAAGCGCTCACCGACACACCACTGAATGCCACCAGCAGCGGGCCGTTCGCGGTCGACTACGGCGTATACAACCTGCTGGGCTACCTGACACCGGGGGTGACGCCGCCGGGAGCCAACAATCCATCCATCACCGTCACCGCCGAACATCCGTTGCCGGTCATCTTCATCAACGCCACCGCGGCGAATCAGAACTACGACTGGAGCGTCGGGGCACCCGCACTCGCTGATGCGGGCTACAAGGTCTACACCTTCAACTACGGCAACAACACCAGCAATCCCAACTTTCCGATCCAGTCCACTGCCGACATCAAGCAATCCGCCGAACAGCTCTCCACCGAGGTCAACACGGTGCTTGCACAGACCGGCGCCTCCAAGGTCATCCTGATCGGCCATTCACAAGGCGGCGGAATCCTGCCCGAGTACTACCTCAACAACCTCGGCGGCGCCGCCAAAGTCTCACAGTTCATCGGCATCGCCCCGAGCAACCACGGCACCAATCTGGACGGGCTGACCAGCCTGCTGTCCATCCCTGGGTCTGCTGCATGAATAGGTGACATCTGAGTTGGCTTGCCCGTCGTGGGCAGGCTGGAAGGATGTCCTTGTGCCCAGGCCTTACCCCCCAGGAGTTCCGTGACGACGTGGTCGGCGTCGCTCGCAACCGCGAAGCCGGTGTGACGATCGAGCAGGTCGCCACCGATTTCGGTGTCCATCCGATGACCCTGCACAAATGGATGCACCAGGCCGACATCGACGAGGGCGCCAAACCCGGCAAAAGCACCGGCGACTCTGCTGAACTGCGCGAGCTGCGTCGCCGAAATCGGCTGCTGGAACATGAGAACGAGGTGCTGCGCAGGGCGGTAGCGTATCTACCCGCTCGTGAAGGAGCTCGCCGCCGACGGAATCCCTGTCGCGGTGACGTGCCGGGTACTCAGGCTCGCCCGCCAACCGTATTACCGCTGGCTGTCCCAGCCTGTCACCGACGCCAACCTCGTCCAGGCCTACCGCGTCAACGCCCTGTTCGATGCCCACCGCGACGATCCGGAGTTCGGGTATCGCTACCTGGTCGAGGAAGCCCGTGACGCCGGTGAGCCGATGGTCGAGCGCACCGGCTGGCGGATCTGCTCGCAGAACCGGTTATGGAGTGTCTTCGGTAAGAAGCGGGGCAAGAACGGGAAACCCGGCCCGCCGGTGCATGACGACCTCGTGGACCGCGACTTCACTGCTAAAGCCCCAAATCAATTGTGGATCAGCGATCCTACCGAACACATGACCGGAGAGGGCACGCTCTACCTCTGTGCGATCAAGGATGTGTTCTCGAACCGGATCGTCGGGTACAGCATCGATGACCCGATTAAGTCGCAGCTGGCCACTCGGGCGCTGCACAGCGCGGTGGCGCGACGTGCCCGACCGTAAATGCTGGGCCACTCGCACCGAATTACGCCTGGCGATCGTGTCGTGGATCGAGCGGACCTAACACCGCCGACGCCGACAACGCGCACTCGGCAGACCCACGCCGATAGAGTTCGAACTGCTCCACACACCAGTCGCAACTGCGGCCTGAAAATTCACACCCCGCGAGTCAACTGAACTCGGGGCAGTCCCCCTGACCAACGCTGCCCTGATGTCCATCTTGATGATCCCGGGTTCGTGTACCGCTTCATCCCTGACGGTCTGGCCGAGAAAGGCTGCGGCGCTTTTGGCGGCTGCGCTCACGCGACAGAATTTCCGCATGCTTGGTGAGAAGCCAGCCGTGCCGACGAAAGTGGGCCGCCCGTTCATGACGATCTCGTGCACCGTGTGTTCATCGCCGATCGGCCAAATCAGTTGTGACTCAGCGATATCACATAACACGTTACGACCACGGACAAGCTACGCCTGTGCGGTAAACCGCGTGTTTTCTAATCGTATATTCCGTTACTCGATCGATTCCCGATGAAGTCGCAGTTGGCGGTCAACGCGGCTCCATATGGCCATCATTCCTCGCAATCCCGTTGCGACAGTGGTTCATTCCGATCGAGGCAGTAATTCCGCTTCCACATCGTCCCGGAACTCCTCCCGATACGCCTTCGCCATGATCGGCACCCTTCTACCGAGAACCCCACAATCCTCAGATATCAGGAGTCAACCGAACCCTCAAGACCCCTTAGACACACGATGGTGTGCATCGAGCCCTGCACGGTTCACAGGCCGATGTGTTTGGCGATGATCTCCTTCATGATCTCGGTGGTGCCGCCGCCGATGCCGAGGATGCGCGAATCGCGGTAGTGGCGTTCGACTTCGGTCTCACGGAGGTAGCCCATACCGCCGTGCAACTGGACCGCGGTATCGACAGCGAGGTCGCACGCGGCGACGGCCACATTCTTCGCCATTGACACCATGCGCACATCGGTGTCACCTGCGACGATGCGGTCGACGGCGGCACGGGTGTAGGTGCGCGCCACGTCAACGGCGGTAGCCATGTCGGCGACCTTGTGGCGAACCACCTGACGGGTGGACAATGCCCGCCCGAACGTCTCGCGCTGCTTCACCCACTGCAGGGTGAGGTCGAGGCAGCGCCGCGCCGTGGCGTAACACTGCACGGCGATGAAGGCACGCTCTACTTGAAACTGCTGCATGATCTGGATGAAGCCGCTGTTCTCGGGGCCGACGAGGTTGCATGCGGGGACCCGCACGTCGACGTAGCCCAACTCGGCGGTATCCGAGCACCACCAGCCCATCTTCTTCAGCTTGCTCGAGACGGTGAATCCGGGTGTTCCGCGCTCGACGACGAGCAGCGAGATTCCGCCGGCGCCAGGGCCGCCGGTGCGTACGGCCGTCGTCACGAAATCTGCGCGGACCGCCGATGTGATGAACATCTTCGCCCCGTTGACGACGTAATGATCGCCGTCACGAACTGCGGTCGTGCGGATCCCCGCGACGTCGGAACCGGTGTCGGGTTCGGTCACGCCCAGGCTGCCGATCTTCTCGCCGGCGAGAGTGGGCGCGACGAACCGGCGGACCTGATCCGGATCTCGGTGGGCGGCCATGTGAGGCAACGCGATGTTGTGTGTCAACAGGCTCGCCAGCACCCCCGACGAGCCGCCGGCCTCCATCACGCCCTCGGTGAGAAGGACTAGGTCGCGCAGGTCGCCGCCGACTCCGCCGACTTCTTCGGCGAAGCCGATACCGAGCAGGCCCGCCTTGGCCGCGCTGCGGTGCAATTCGCGTGGTAGCTCTCCGGCCTCCTCCCATTCGCTGACGTAAGGGGCGATCTCCTTGCGCGTGAAGGCCTGCACGAGATCGGTCAGGGCGCGGCGCTCAGGTGTCTCCCACGGGCTGACCACCTCGGTACCCGACTGCTCGTCCAACTGGGTCATCGTGATGCTCCTCCTTGCTCGACCCGAGGCATGTCCTGCCGCGGTTGTCACCCGACGTTAATTGCGGCTAACATTACCGCGTCAGCAGATCGGCGTCGATGATCGCTCGGAGGAATACCGTGGTTCACGTCCTACCCGATCACGTCGATGCAACGGCGCCCGGCTACCTCGAGAACCGCGACGGCCTGAGCGCTCAACTCAACGCCATCGCGGAGCAGCTGGCGCAGGCGAATGCCGGTGGCGGACCGAAGTACGTTGCGCGGCATCGTAAACGGGGCAAGTTGCTCGTCCGAGAACGCATTGAACTCCTGCTCGATCCCGACACGGCGTTCCTCGAACTGTGCCCCTTCGCCGCATGGGGCACCCGGTTCCCCGTCGGAGGCAGTGTGGTGGTCGGCATCGGCATCGTCGAGGGAATCGAGTCGATGATCATCGCTCACGACCCCACCGTGCGCGGAGGCGCATCGAACCCGTACACGTTCCGAAAAGTGTTCCGCGGCATGGCTATCGCGCGGGAGAATCGACTGCCCATCATCAACATCGTCGAGTCCGGCGGTGCCGACCTGCCCACACAGGCGGAGATCTTCGTGCCCGGCGGTCAACTGTTCCACGACCTGACCCAGCACAGCGCAGCAGGGTTGCCGACCGTGGCGTTGGTCTTCGGCAATTCGACCGCTGGCGGTGCCTACATCCCTGGCATGTGCGACTACGTCGTGATGGTGCGCAATCGCTCCAAGGTGTTCCTCGGCGGTCCGCCGTTGGTGAAGATGGCCACCGGAGAGGTCTCCGACGACGAATCGCTCGGCGGCGCCGATATGCACGCCCGCACTTCGGGGTTGGCCGATTTCATGGCAGAGGACGAGCAGGATGCGATCCGCATCGGCCGGCGCATCATGGCGCGGCTCAACTGGCGGAAGTGTGGCACCGGACCCACACTGCCGCCGCACCCGCCGGTGTACGACCCCGACCAGCTGCTCGGCATCGCGTCGGTTGATCCGAAGGTGCCCTTCGACCCCCGCGACGTCATCGCCCGAGTGGTCGACGGATCGGCCTTCGACGAGTTCAAACCGCTGTACGGCACGTCACTGGTCACCGGCTGGGCCTCGATCCACGGGTTTCCGGTCGGGATCCTGGCCAATGCGCGGGGCATCTTGTTCAGTGAGGAGGCCGAGAAGGGCTCCCAGTTCATTCAGCTGGCCAATCAGATCGACACGCCCCTGATCTTCCTGCAGAACACAACCGGATTCATGGTCGGCGCCGAGTACGAGCAGGGAGGCATCATCAAAGACGGCGCGAAGATGATCAACGCCGTGTCGAACAGCGCTGTCCCGCACGTGACCATCACCATGGGTGCGTCTTACGGTGCCGGGAACTACGGCATGTGCGGCCGGTCGTACTCGCCGCGGTTCCTGTTCGCGTGGCCCAACTCGAAGTCGGCGGTCATGGGTCCGGCGCAACTGGCCGGAGTGCTGTCCATCGTTGCGCGCGAGTCCGCCGCCGACCGCGGGCTGCCCTTCGATGAGGACGCCGACGCCCAGATGCGCACCTCGGTCGAGGAACAAATCGAGCGGGAATCCGTCGCCCTGGCCAACAGCGGTCGCCTCTATGACGACGGAATCATCGATCCTCGCGACACGCGGACGGTTCTCGGTTTGTGTCTGTCGGTCATCCACAACGGCGAAGTTCGTGGCCAGCGCGGCTACGGCGTCTTCCGGATGTGATGACGATGCCGAAGATCTCCAAGGTACTGGTGGCCAACCGTGGTGAAATCGCACGGCGAGTGTTCCGCACTTGCCGCGACCTCGGGATCGCCACGGTGGCCGTCTATTCCGACGCCGACGCCGACGCGTGGCATGTCGCCGACGCGGACGAGGCGGTGCGCCTCCCCGGCTCGTCCCCCGCCGAGACCTACCTCGACATGTCACGGATCATCGCCGCGGCCTCGCTCACCGGCGCCGACGCCGTTCACCCCGGTTACGGCTTCCTGTCGGAGAACGCTGCGTTCGCGAGGGCCTGCGCCGCTGCCGACCTGATCTTCGTCGGCCCACCGGCCGAGGCGATCGATGCGATGGGCTCGAAGTTAGCGGCCAAGAAGATGATGTCCGACGCGGGCGTTCCCGTACTCCCCGGTGGCGACACGACGGGGCTGTCTGCCGAACACCTCGAGAAGTTGGCCTCCAACGTCGGCTACCCGGTCCTGGTCAAGGCCAGCGCTGGCGGTGGCGGCCGGGGTATGCGCGTGGTCACCTCGCCGGATGAGCTTGAGGAGGCGGTGGCCTCCGCCTCCCGTGAGGCTGCTGCCGCGTTCTCCGACGGCACCGTCTTCCTCGAGCGATACATCCAGCGCCCGCGACACGTCGAGATCCAGGTCATGGCCGACATGCACGGCAACGTCGTCTCTCTGTTCGAGCGCGAGTGCTCGGTGCAGCGTCGCCACCAGAAAGTCATCGAAGAAGCACCGTCACCGGTCGTCGACGACGCGTTGCGCGCTCGGATGAGCGAGGCCGCCATCGCCGCCGCGCGCGCCGTCGGTTACGTAGGCGCCGGAACGGTCGAGTTCGTCTACGACGTGGGCCGGGACGGCATGGATGGCTCCTTCGCCTTCCTCGAGATGAACACCCGGTTGCAGGTCGAGCACCCCGTCACCGAGCTGATCACAGGTCTTGACCTGGTGCGGGCCCAGCTGCTGGTTGCGATGGGGCGAGCGCTGCCCGACGAGATGCACGACCTGCGAGTTCGCGGTCACGCTATCGAGGCCCGTTTGTGCGCCGAGGATCCGGCCGATGACTACCGGCCCTGCACGGGGACCCTGCGCACCATGGATATTCCAGCGCTTGCCGGCGTGCGGGTCGATTCGGGATTCCGGGCCGGTTCGGTCGTCGGCCACCACTACGACTCGCTGCTCGCCAAGGTCATCGCGTGGGCTCCAACGCGCGAGGAGGCTCTTTCCAGTCTCTCGGCGGCGCTGGCCGGCGCCCGTATTCACGGCATTACCACCAATCGCGACCTGTTGGTGCGGACCCTGCGCCACGACGAATTCGCCGGGCGCGGCACGGACACCGGTTTCCTGCAACGACACGACGTCGCCGAACTCGGCGCGCCCCTTGTCGATTCATACGCTGAGGGTCTGCACGCCATTGCGGCGACCGTGGCCGGCGTGGCCGCTCGGCGTGCCGTCGCGCCCCTGCAAGCGTCACTGCCCGCAGGTTGGCGAAACAACTCCTCTCAACCGCAGACCACCACCTGGCGGACGCAGACCGGGCGCGATATACGCGTCGGCTACACGCTGCATCCGATGGGAACATCGTTGAGTGTCGATGACCAACCGTCGGCCGACGTCGCGGTCGTGGTGGGGAGCACCGAATCCGTCGTGTTGAGCGTGAGCGGCGTTCGACGAACGTTCCACGTGCTCATCGACGGCGATCTCGCCCATGTCGACTCGGTCTTGGGTTATACGGCCTTGAGCGTGGCGCCGCGCTTTGTCGACCCGAGCACTCTGACCCCGCCGGGTTCGCTCACGGCACCGATGCCCGGTTCGGTGATTCGGCTACCAGTCGCCACGGGCGAGACTGTGTCAGCCGGACAAACGCTCGTCGTCCTCGAGGCGATGAAGATGGAGCACAGCATCGCCAGCCCGATCGACGGCTTGTTGAGCGCACTGCCGGTCGAGGTCGGGAAGCAGGTTTCCACCGGCGATGTACTCGCCGTGGTCGAGGCGGTGGACGGCGGCGAGGCGGCCTGCGCCATACAGCCCTAGGTAAAGCCAGCGCGCTGCCGACCGGCCGCGTGCTATCGCACGACGTCAGGAATGTCATGGAATTACACGAGACCGAGGAACGCCAAGACCTGCGCAAGGCGGTCGCCGAGATCGCCAAGGACTTCGGCCACAAGTACTACCTTGAGAAGTCACTGGCAGGCGAGAAGAGCACCGAACTATGGCAGGCCGTAGGCAAGCAGGGCTTCCTCGGCGTGAACCTGTCCGAGGAGTACGGCGGCGGCGGCGGCGGCATCTACGACATGCAGATCGTCGGTGAGGAACTCGCCGCGGCCGGATGCCCGCTGCTGATGACCGTCGTTTCGCCGACCATTTGCGGCACCATCATCCAGGCCTTCGGCAGTGAGGAACTCAAGCAACGATGGCTGCCCAGCATCGCGAGCGGCGAGACGATCATGGCCTTCGCGATCACCGAGCCGGATGCGGGCTCGAACTCGCACAACATCTCCACGACCGCCAAACGCGACGGTGACGACTGGGTCGTGAACGGCACCAAGTACTACATCTCCGGCGTCGACGAGGCCGAGGCCATTCTGGTCGTGACGCGCACGTCCACCAACGACCGTGGTCGCGGCCTTTTGAGCCTGCTCGTCGTGCCCACCGATGCACCTGGATTGACCAAGTCCCTCATCCCGGTGCAGGCCGTCACTCCGGAGAAGCAATTCACCCTATTCTTCGATAACGTTCGTGTGCCAGCCGCCAACCTGATCGGCGCAGAGAACGAAGGGCTGCGCCAGGTCTTCATGGGCTTGAACCCTGAGCGGATCATGGGCGCAGCACTAGGCAACGGCATCGGCCTTTACGCGCTCGACAAAGCCGCCAACTACGCACGTGAGCGGCACGTATGGGGAGCGCCAATTGGCTCGCACCAGGGTGTATCGCACCCGCTCGCCCACGCCAAGATCCAGGTCGAACTGGCGCGCTTGATGACCCAGCGCGCCGCCTCCCTGCACGACGCAGGCGACCCCGGGTCGGGTGAGGCGTCCAACATGGCGAAGTACGCCGCGGCCGAGGCAGGCATCCTGGCGCTCGACCAGGCGATTCAGACCCACGGCGGCAACGGCATGGCCACCGAGTACGGCCTCGCCACGCTCTGGGGCCCGGCCCGACTCATGCGCACCGCCCCCATCAGCCGCGAGATGATCCTCAATTTCGTGGCGCAGCACAGCCTGCGTCTTCCAGCGTCCTACTGAGCCGGCGGAAACGGAAAGAGATCACATGCAACGCGGCATCGGTCATTGGGTCACCCGGCGTTCCTTCCTCAACGCCGGGCGTACCGCGCTGATCAGCAACGGCGAGCACATCACCTACGCCGACTTGGATCGGCGCACCAACCAGCTCGCCGCCGCCTTGATCGCGCTCGGCGTGCGAAAAGGCGACAGGGTCGCAGTGCTGCTGGTCAATTCGGCCGAGTTCATCGAGGTGCTGCTGGGCTGCGCCAAGATCGGCGCTATCACCGTACCGCTCAACGTGCGGCTTGCTGCACCCGAGATCGGGTACATCCTGGCCGACTCCGGGGCCGACGTCCTCATCTTCCACGAGCCGTTGGCCGCACAAGCCACGACAGCCGTCACCGAATCCGGAGCCCGCGTGCGCCATATCGTGCGCGCCGGTGGGGTGCCGGCGACGGGTGAGCTCAGTTACGACGACCTCGTCTCAGGCGGAACGCTCGACGCGATTAACGGCGATGTCGAGGGCCGCGACCCGGCGTTCATCATGTATACGTCGGGGACGACCGGCCGACCCAAGGGCGCGATCCTCACCCACGACAACCTGCTGTGGAACGCGATCAACGTCCTCGGCACCGATATCGGCGTGCGGGGCGACGACGTCACGGCCGCGGTGGCGCCGATGTTCCACATCGGTGGCTTGGGTGTGCACACACTGCCGCTGCTCTACGTCGGCGGCACCAGCGTCATCATGCCCGCCTTCGACCCGCGAGCAACGCTGCAAGCGATGGCCGACCACCAAGTAACGATTCAGTTCATGGTGCCGGCCATGTGGGCCGCGCTCATGAAGGTGCCCGACTTCGACTCCTTCGACCTGTCCGCGCTGCGTTTCGCTATGGGCGGCGGGTCACCCGTTCCCCTGACGGTGATCGATTTCATGCGCGAGCGTGGTGTGCCCTTCACCGAGGGCTTCGGCATGACCGAGACCGCCCCGTTGGTGACCGTCCTGGACGCCGAGAACACCAGCACTCGGGCGGGGTCGATTGGCCGCGTGGCGATGCACGTCGACGCTCGCATCGTCGACGACCACGATCGCGAAGTCGCGATCGACACTGTGGGTGAGTTGATTGTGCGTGGCCCCAACGTGTTTACAGGCTACTGGATGAAGCCCGAGGCGAGCGCTGAGGCGTTCCGCGGAGGCTGGTTCCACACGGGCGACCTCGGACGCATGGACGCCGAGGGATACATCACCCTCGTCGACCGCAAGAAGGACATGATCATCTCCGGCGGCGAGAACGTCTACCCGATCGAGGTCGAGCAGGTTCTGTTCCGCCACCCGGAGGTACTCGACGCCGCTGTGATCGGAGGCGCGGACGCGAAGTGGGGGGAACGCGTCGTCGCGGTCGTCGTCGCCCAACCCGCGGTGGAAGCGCCGAGCGCCCAAGAGATAGTGGACTGGTGTCGTGAGCGGCTGGCACATTTCAAGTGCCCGCGCGACGTGCACTTCGTCGACGAACTGCCACGCAACGCCACCGGCAAGCTGCTCAAGACCGAGCTGCGTACGCAGTTCACAGGCATCGAGGCCGGAGTCGTTCTGCGCTGAGTGGCCTGCGCAGCGCCTCGCGGGTTCGGGGCAGGGTCTCTCAATCGACGTGCTGATGCGAGAATTTGGCAACAACGGCCGAGTTCAGCAGTTGCGTTGTCCTTTTCGAAGACGGTGCGGTGGGTGTCGACGCAGGAAACCCGGGCGTCGATAGGACTATCGTTCTGCGGAGCACTCCACACGTAATGATCGCGACGAACTGATAGGAGGCACGAACGCGTCTGGCTTGCGCCGCAAATTGCTACTTGAGGCCGCCGCCGACCTGTTCGCGTGCCAAGGCTTCCACTCGGTGGGTATTGATGACACCGGCGCCGCGGCTCGGGCGAGCGAGCTAGTGTCTTGAGTCATTAATTCGAGTGCAGTAGTTCCCGATGCTGGCTAGGATTTGGTCGGCGGTCTTCGTCC
>NZ_JBJIAK010000082.1:0-13498 GCF_045310915.1 Mycobacterium sp. SMC-17
ACACAATCTTGGCAGCACGCGGAGTCGGCACGACCCAGTCTAACAGCTAGATCGTAATTAATGACTCAGGACACTAGACGAGGTCGTCGAGGAAATCGAGCACCGCTTCCGAGAAGACAGCGTTGTCATCGCCGGCGATCATATGGCCTGCGCCCGTGACATCGACAGTGCGCGCATGCGGCACGAGGTCGCGGAAATCGTTCACAGTTTCGTCGGATACCACGTCGGACAGCAACCCGCGCACGAGGAGTGTTGGTGCCGTAACACGCTGCGCACCGTCGACCAACAAAGTGCTCATCTTCTCGAATTCGGCTGTCCCGGCTGCCTGGTCGCCTTGGAGAAACTGGAAATTCGATGCCACGAACGCGGGATCCCAACGCCACACCCACCGGCCGTCGCTTCGTTGATGTAGGACTCTTCGAAGTCCGTCGAGGTTGTTCGGTCTCGAGCGGTGCGGGTTGTATGCCGCGATGGCCTCGGCGGCGGATTCCAGGTTGTCGAACCCGTTGGCGTGCGCCGACATGAAGGCGACGACGCGCCGTGCGCCTTTCATCTCCATACGTGGTGTGACGTCCACAAGAATCACGGCGTCCCACAAGTCTGGCGGAGCTAGCAAGTGACTGCCGAGAATGGTGAGGCCGCCAAGGGATGCCCCGATGGCCACGATCGGCCGTCCCAGGTTCGCGTACGGCCGTACTGCGATCAGATCGGATCCGAGCCGATTCAGATCGTAACGGCCTGTGGGATCCCAGTCGCTGTCACCGTGCCCGCGTGCGTCATACGCGGCCACCGTGAATCCGCGCGCGCAAAAGCAGTGCTGTGACGTCCCAGGCGTGTCGGCTCTGACCGCCGCCGTGGAGTAGCAATACAACCGCGCGAGGTGCGGCACAGCGGTAGAAGTCAACAGCCAGAGTGAGCCCGTCGCTGGTTGGCACGCGCTCAAGCGCAGCGGTCACCCTTTAGCCCTTCCGCTCGCCATTGATCACGAGGTCGGCTTCAGGCCCACGATCGTCACAGTGCCCTGGGCGACACATACTGCGCGACTTTGGTTGGTGATGTCGATCCGAGCAACGCCGCTGGTTCTCCCGAGCGCGACAATCTCGGCGACTGCGACGCACTTGCCGGCGGATACGGGCCGAAGCAGGTTGAGCTTGAACTCTGTTGTCGCAACCCATGAGCCCTCAGGGATGACTGGGTAGAACACGACACCGAGGCAGTGATCAACCATGGCGGACAGGCAGCCGCCGTGCAGGTTGCCGAACGGTGTCTTCAAGTCGTCTCGGGCGTCCATTTCTGCGACCAGTCGGCCGGCGATGAACTCGGTGTGTCGGAAACCGAGGTAGCCCGCGAGTCCGCCGACGGTCACTGTGGAGTCCTTCAACTGTTCGGCGACACGGTCGTTGAATGTGGCGAAGTTCACCGGCATATTCAGCCTTTCAAGACATAGATTGCTGATGAGACAGTACGTCAAGGTTGTTCCGTTGCGCGATCGTTACTGCTGGAGGCGATCGCGGGAATTAGCGGCCGTTCGTCGTACCCGCGTAATCCGTCTCCGCTGCGCTCTCGGGGCCCGCTGGCGGCAAGCAGGCTAAGAATAGTGCGAAGAATCCACTCCGAGCCATGATCGATGGATACGCCGGGCGTCAGCTGTGTCCAGAGCTTCGGGACTGTGGATTTATCGGTGTTTCCGGCCTGACACGCTGAGCGAAGCTCGGCGAGGAAGGTGCCGTGATGACGCCACTGGATGTGGCGAAGAAAAAGTCGGGGCCCTCCGCTGCGCAGCAGGCTGCGGTCGAGCTGGTGCGGCTGGCCCAGCAACAGGGGCCATCGCTGACCGGTCCGGACGGACTGCTCAAACAGATGACTAAAGCGGTGCTCGAGATCGCGCTCAATGAAGAGATGACCGAGCACCTGGGCTACGAGAAACAGCAACACTTTTCGGCTCACTTCCCGCAAGTCCTTGGACGAGATCAAGCGGGACACCAAACCGACCTACACCGCGATCAACGCCGCCGACGCCCGGGCCGCGTTCGACGATCTGACTGAAAAATGGGGCCAGCGGTATCCGGCGGTGATTCGGTTGTGGGGCAACGCCTGGGCGGATTTCATCCCGTTCCTGGACTACGACGTGGAAATCTGCCGAGTCATCTGCAGCGCCAATGCTATTGAGTCTTTGATCGCCCGCTTCCACCGAGCGATCACGGCAGGGCACGATGGGTGATGCGGTGCAAGCCAGCGCTCGACGCGTTTGCAATCACGTTCGGCGACCGATTCCCGGCAGCCGCGACCTACTGATGGAAACCGCCGGAAACACCGTTAACGAGATACTCCGTTGGCAAGTTCGATGGTGACGGGTGGCCGGTAGTGATGCCGTGCGCAGTCACGCCGTTCGGGTAGCTGTCGCTATCCGCAGTGTGGGCTTTCCGCCCGGACCTTCTCCAGCGGTGAGTTTGGCGAGCTGTGCGTCGACGGTCTCGATGGGTCAGCGGACCGCCGAACGGACGAATTGAAGAACCGCCTTGATAGGCGGAGAGGACTTCGCTCAGATCGGCGAGTCGGTCGAGTGGGATCGCGAACTCGTCGGCGGATGCAAGGGGCTTTCGTTCACCGCTGCATTGCAGATCTTATGTAGTAAGCGCTGTGCTCACCGGGGTATCTGGTGTTTTTCCGAGGCATTGGCTTCGGAGTTCCTGATCGGGAGCAGTGACGTCCGCTGATGTTCTCCGTTAAGGGTGAATGCGGGTTGGGCGGTGCGCCTACTGCGAACACTCCATCCGTGGGACGCTCGCTGGTTCTAGCTGGCGTCGGGTCTTGTTGTGGCTGGGTTGACGCTGTAGGTGTCCATGAAGGTGTCGACGAGGCGGATGCAGTCGTTGTGGGTGATGGCGCGGATGCCGGTCAGTCGGGCGAAGACGAGGGGGCCGACGAGCTGGCAGATGGCGAGCTCGACGTCTAGGTCGCCGAGTTCTCGGCGGCCGTCGGCGCTTTGCAGGATGTTGTCGAAGGGTTGCCGGTATTGCTCGACGACGCGGGAGCGCAGCGCGTGAGCGTTGGCGTGCGGGGTGCCTTCGGAGTCGGCGCTGGGGGTTTCGGCGGGGCCCAGGGCCGCCCAGGCGAGGGTGGTGACTTGCACCGGCGCTTCGGCGAGGAGGTCGGCTTGGCGTGACAGCAGTTCGATGAGTCGCTCGCGCAGAGTTCCGCTGGTGGGTTCGGGCGGAATGACTTGCGGCAGTAAGCGTTCGAAGGTCGCTGCGAGTAGCTGGGTGGAGCTATTGAAGTGGCGGTAGAGGGTAGTGCGGGCGACTTTGGATGCCTTGGTGACCGCGTCGATGGTGACTGCTTCAACGCCGCCGGTCTTGAGTAGGTTGGCGGCGGCATCGAGCAGTCGGTTCCGTGACCGCGTGCGGCGCGGATCGATGTCCTCGTCATAGTCGTCCGGTATCGGCGGGGCCTGATTTCTCACTGTGGCTCCTTTGCTGATCCCGGGTGTGTTCGTCGACAACCTCAGTTATGGTACATCGAGTAGCGCAGCGAAACTGAATGTACAGGGGTGTTGAGCGTGCCGGATCAGCAGAGATCATTCTCGCGTGGGCAGCAGTGGACCCTAGTCGTGTCGTGTGCCGCGGTGGCGCTGGTGATTGGTTCGATGGCGGCCCTATATACCGCGTTGCCGAACATTGCCGTTGATACCGGGGCAACGCAGAGCCAGCTGACGTGGGTAGTCGACGGGTACACCTTGGCGATCGCGTGCCTGGTCTTGCCTGCGGGCGCGGTCGGCGACCGTTATGGCCGGCGGGGCGTGCTGATCGCCGGGTTGGCGGTGTTCGCGGCGGCGTCGGTGGTGCCGTTGGCATTCGACACCCCGTGGTGGCTGATCAGTGCGCGGGCGGCGGCTGGGGTGGGTGCGGCGTTGGTGATGCCGTCCACGTTGTCGATCCTGACCGGTGAGTTCGGGGTGGCCCAGCGGCGACGTGCGGTGGGCATCTGGGCGGGCGTGGCCGCCTCGGGTGCAGTGGTCGGGGTGCTGATTTCTGGTGTGCTGCTGCAACTTTGGTCGTGGCGGGCGATTTTCGTGGGGCTGGCCGCCGCGGCGGTGCTGCTGCTGGTCGCGGCGCTGCGAGTGCCCACTTCCCGCGAGGGTGCCCATCCTCGTATCGACGTGGTGGGGTCGGTAGTGATCGCGCTGGCGATCGGTCTGCTGGTGGTCGCTCTTGTCGAGGCGCCGCATCGCGGCTGGACGGACACCGTGGTGATGGCGCTGTTTGGTTGCGCCGCTGGATGTTTGGTGGCGTTCGCGGTGGTGGAGTTGCGGCGTGCTGACCCGCTGCTGGACATGAGGTTGTTTCGCGATCGCAGTTTCACGGCGGGCACGGTGTCGCTGGTGCTGCATTTCGTGGTGATTTTCGGGGTGTTTTTCCTGCTGGTGCAGTACCTGCAGCTGATCAGCGGGTATTCGCCGATCAGGTCGGCGTTGGCGCTGACACCGTTGATTGTGCCGATCGTGGTGGTCTCGGTGGCGGCACCGCAGCTGGCGGCACGCTGGGGGTTGCGCGTGATGCTGGCGGGTGGTCTGGGGATGCTGGCGGTCGGGATGTTTCTGGCGAGCCGGCTCGACGTGCACTCGGGTTATGTAGACATTGTGTGGTCCCTGGTGGCGCTGGGGACCGGTTTGGGTCTGTGTACAGCGCCGTCGACGGCAGCGGTGGTGGACGCCACCCCGGTGCACAAGCATGGGGTGGCCGCGGCGGTCAACGATGCGGCCCGCGAAGTCGGCGCGGCGATGGGGATTGCCATCGCGGGCAGTGTGCTGGCCGCCGGCTACAGCGATCGGGTCGGCGCGACCGCGGCTGCCCTGCCGTCGCCGCTGCGCGCTGCATTCGAGGACTCACTGGCGGCCGCGGCACAAGCGGCGCTTCATGTCGGTCCCGCGGCTGACGCTGCCGTCGCGCAGGCGAAGTTGGCGTTTGTTCATGGTTGCGCGACAGGGGCTTTCGTGCTTGCGATGATCAGCGCAGTGTCGGCATTGATCGTTGCCGTGTGGGCGCCGGGCCGATCAGCACCGCCACCCGAGGCGGCTGCGCCGGTGGTGCCCGCCCCGGCCAGTTCGAGTGAGCCGGCGGGTGCCGCGTGAGCGACTCGGTAGCCGATGAGGATGTGCCACAACAACTTCCCGCGCACACCCCGGTGTGCATGGGATGTGGCCCCGACAATCCGCATGGCCTGCGGTTGACGGCCTATCGCGACGGCACGGAGGTGTTCGCCGATGTGACCTTCGATGAACGGCACATCGGTGCTCCCGGTCTGGCCCACGGCGGCGCGATCGCCGCGGCCTGCGATGACGTGCTCGGCTTCACGCTGTGGATCGCCGGCACCCCGGCGGTAACACGCAGCTTGACGATCGAGTATCTGCAACCGGTCCCGCTGCACCACACCCACCGTGTGCGCGCCCGCGTCGTGGATCGTCGCGGCCGGGTGCTACGCGTGGAGGGAACCGGGGTGGGCAGCGACGGCGTCACCAGGTTCACCGCGGCGGCGGTCTTTATCGCTGTGGACGCGGCCCATTTCGCCGCGCACGGCGACATCACCGGGTTCACGGAGATGTTCGCCGACCTCGCGCGCCACGCCGCCGGCGGCGGCGTCGAGCGCGATAGTGGGCCGCGATGAGCGTGCCCGATGTCCAGATGAGCGAGCCTGATACGTACTTGCGCCCGCCACCGGTGCGTCCGAGTCCGGTGGTCGTCGCGGGCCGCCGCGAAGAGATCCTCGACGCGGCGCTGGAGATCGCCTCGGCGCACGGTTTTGAGGGTGTGCGCATGCGTGCGGTTGCTGCGCGGGCCGGCACGGCCGCGAGCTCCCTGTATCGGCACTATTCGTCCAAGACGCATCTGCTGGTGACGGTGCTGGCCCGCGAAATTGAGCGCCTGGACGCCGAATTCGACTGGAGCGCCGATGAATTGACCCCACCGCAGCGCTGGGCGCAGTTGACGGTGCGGCTGCATCAACGGTGGCTGGACGAGCCCGCGTTGACCGATGCGATGGTGCGGGCGTTCGTGGTGGCCGATACCGGCGCGGCCGATGCTGTGCAGTACGCCGTCGGCGTGATCGAGGACATGTTCGCCCGCGCGCTCGGCGGACCCTCGCCTACGCCGCGCGAGCGACACCTGGCCGGTCTGATCGCCGACATCTGGCTGGCCAACCTCACGGCCGTGATCAGTGGGCGGGTCACCCCCGCCGATGCGCGGGAGCGCATCGACCGCACCGTCGGCCATCTGCTGGGGGCATTGCTGCGCACCGACATTCGATAGCGGAACTTGTGGTATCGCTGCGCTACTTTTTGTACCATGACTGTGCACAACGACGTGCCGAAAGGAGCCGGTCATGCACACTCTTTGGATCACGCACTGCACCATCCAGCGGGTTTCGTTGCACGAGGGGTTGGTGCTCGACTTCGACGACTACAACGAGTTGGTGATCGCCACCGCGATGAAATTGACCCTGCCGCCGGTGGGTCTGTATCCCGAGGAACAGGTGGTGATCGACCCGCACAACTTCGCGCCGCAGCACCGCGCCCTGCTCGACATGGCCGGCGCGACGTGCGCCCACGCCGAATGCGACGACGACGGCGCGCTGCATCTTGTGCTGTCGACCGGGGGCGGTATCGATGTCACCCCCGATGGCGACCGGGCCTCCTGGGAGCTGTACGGCAAACGGCACGGCTACATGGCCTGCCTGCCGCCGGGGCAGGTCCGCATCGTGCGCCATGACCTCCCCATCGGTGATATTGGCGCTGCCGCAAGCTAATTGCTTTGCCGACTCCGCCGTGGGCCGCCAAAATTTTGTTGACGAACGCTGCGCCCGGCGAACGTGGAACAACTAGTATCGGAGGGATACTTTTTGTTCCACTTGTGCGGGAGGCTGGCGATGGGTAAGCGGACCAATAGCTCCACGGCCGCGGCGTCGGCGGTGGGCAAACCGCGCTCCACGATGGCTGATCGTCAGCGCGCCCAACGCGCCGAGCTGGTCCGCGAAGAGGTCATTGATGCTGCATTGGCCGAGTTCGCTGAGCGGGGCTATCACCAGACCTCGATCAGCCACATCGCCGCGCGGCTCGGCTCGGGGCACTCGATGTTCTACCGATATTTCGAGAACAAGCGCGACATCGTCGATCACGCGGTGCGACAGGTCAACGGCCGGCTGGGCGCTGCCATCGATGAGGCCACGCCGTGCCTGGTCACCTCCATCGAGGAGTTCGGTCAGTACCTGTCCTCAATCGGCATGGCCTACACCGATGTCCTCGCCGAAGAGCCGCGGCTGTTGCAGCTGATCGTGGTGCAGGCCGCCGGGGTGGATCAGGAAATGTCGCAGCGGTTTCACCGTATGTATGACAGCGGCGCCGCGATCCTGGGTGCGGCGCTACGCCACGGCATCGACCGCGGCTACATCCGCCCCGACCTCGACATCGGTGCTACCGCCGAGTCGATCGTGGCGATCCCTTTCGGCATCGCCCTGCGCTACGGACACAAACCCGACCGTGACGTTCTGATCGCCCAGACCGCGGCGATCACCGCCCTGGTGTGTCGGGGTATCGCCGTCTAAACGCCAGGCCAGGGCCGGGCTGGAGGCTGCGCCGGCATCGTTATCGTCCACGAAAATAACGCTGCCGCAACTTAATTCGGCGCCCGAAGCCGGAAAAACTATGCACGAACGCTTCCCTGCCGGAAATGGAACAATTAGTATCGAAGCGATACTTTTTGTTCCGTTTTGACGGCAGGGGCAGCATGAGTGATCGCACCGACGGGCCTGGCACCACGCGGCGGGGCCGGGTCACCGACCCGTCCGCGTCGTCGGAATACAGCGCCCGACTCGGGCGCCTCGCGACGTTCACGGTGCGCCACAAGGCTCTGGTGATCGGCGGGTGGATCGCCGCGGCAGTGCTGCTGGCCCTGCTGTTCCCGCAGCTGGAAACGGTGGTGCGCCGCCAGTCGGTGGACCTGATTCCGCGCGATGTGCCCTCGTTTCAGACCGTGGACCGGATGAGCACCGCGTTCGGCGAGCAGGGCTCCAAAACGATGCTGTTCGTGGCGATGGAGGACCCCGCCGGGCTGAGCGATCAGGCACGTCAGCGGTACGGGGTGTTGATCGAGCGGTTGCGCGCCGACCATGCCCACGTGCTGCTCGTGCAGGATCTGCTCGCCGATCCGGTCACCCGAACCCAGGCGGTCAGCCGGGACGGGAAAGCCTGGTACCTGCCGGTGGGCATTGCCGGCGCGCTCGGCGATCCCACTGCGGCCGAATCGGTGGGCGCGGTGCGCGACATCACCACAGCGGTGTTCACCGGATCGGGGGTCAGTGCCCACGTCACCGGCCCGGCGGCCACGTTCAGTGACCAGATCTCTTCTGCCGAACACGATTTGCTGTTAGTGTCGATCGCCACCGCCGGACTGATCGCGCTGATCCTGCTCATGGTGTACCGATCACTGTTCACCGCGCTGCTGCCGCTGCTGGTCATCGCGCTGAGCCTGGCCGTCGGGCGGGGCGTGCTCTCGGGACTCGGGCAGTCCGGGTTGCCGGTCTCGCAGTTCACCGTGGCGTTCATGACCGCGATCCTGCTCGGCGCCGGCACCGACTACACGGTGTTCCTGATCAGCCGCTACCACGAACAACGCCGCGCCGGAACGCCACCGGAGGCGGCGGTCATCACGGCCACCGCGAGCATCGGCCGCGTCATCCTGGCCTCGGCGGCCACCGTCGCGTTGGCGTTCCTGTCCATGGTGTTCGCCACGCTGAGCGTGTTCGCCGCACTGGGGCCGGCCTGCGCGGTCGCCGTCGCCGTCGGATTTGTGGCCACGGTGACCTTGCTGCCCCCGGTGCTGGCCGTGGCGGCCCGCCGCGGCATCGGCGAACCCAAACCCGACCGCACCCGCCGCTACTGGAATGCCGTCGCTGTCGCGGTGGTGCGCCGTCCGGTACCGCTGCTGGTCGCCAGCCTGCTCATCCTGGGACTGCTGGCCGCCGCGGCCACCGCGATGACCATCAGCTACGACGACCGCGCCGGCCAACCCGCCAGCACCGCCAGCAACCAGGGCTACCAACTGCTCAACCGGCACTTCCGCAAAGACATGGTCCTGGCCGAATTCCTCGTGGTGCAGAACCCGACCGACATGCGCACCGCCAAAGGGCTGGCCGACCTCGACGAAATGGCCTCCCGCATCGCTCAATTGCCCGGCGTCGTCTCGATCGCCGGTGTCACCCGACCCACGGGCGCCCGCTTGGAGCAAGCCCAACTGTCCTGGCAGAACGGGCAGATCGGCGACAAGATGGCCCAATCGGTCACCGACGCCAACGCCCACCGCGCCGACCTGAACGCCCTGACCCACGGGGCCGACCAACTCGCCGACGGCCTCGCCCAACTCGACACCGCCGTGCGCACCGCCATGGGACCCCTGGGCGGTGTGCTCACTCAGGCCTCCACTGCCGGCGCCCGCATGCAGCGTTTCGGCCCACTGCTGCAACAACTCTCGGCCACCGCACCTGGTGTGGATCAGGCCATCCAAGCCGGCCCCGGCATCCGCCCCCTGGCCCAGCGCGCCGAGAACGCCATCGGTGTCCTGGACCCGCTGGCCGGTGCCCTCAACGCTGCCCCGTGGTGTGTGGCGACCCCCGAATGCGCCCAAATCCGTGACCAAGTCGCGGTCCTGGTCACCTTGCGCGACAACGGATTTTTCACCCAGATCGCCACACTAGGAGACCACTACAACCCGGCCACCGATGCGACCGTGACCGGCACCCTCACTGACATTCAACACACCGTCACCGCCATGAACGCCGCGTTCAAAACCCTCGGTGACCCCGCCGATCTGGCCGCCAACATCCACCGGCTGCAGCAAGGAATCGGCCAACTGGCCACGGGGTCGCGCGCGCTGGCCACCGGGGTGCACGCCCTGGCCGACAGCAACATCCAGATGCTCACCGGCATGAGCACGATCGCCACCGCCCTGCAGAACTCGGCACGCGCCACCGCCGGCTCGGACGCCGCCGCTGGTTTCTTCCTGCCCGCCACCACCTTCGATGACCGGCGATTCGCTGACCTCGCCAGACACTTCGTCTCACCCGACGGCAAAACCGCCCGCTTCGCCATCGACACCAACGCCGACCCCTACAGCATTCAAGCGATGCGCCTGGCCCAGCAGATCACCGACGTCGCCAACGCCGCCCGCCCCAACACCACCCTGGCCGATGCCAGGGTGGCGGTCGCCGGGTTCCCGGCTGTCAACGCCGACATCCAGCGCCTGCTGTCTGCGGACTTCACCCAACTGGCTATCGCCACCCTGGTGATCGTCGGGCTGATCCTGGTGGCGCTGCTGCGTGCCATCATCGCCCCGCTGTACCTGCTGGGCACCGTGATCCTGAACTACCTGGCCTCCCTGGGCATAGGTGTCATTGTGTTCCAGTGGATTCTCGGCTACCAAATCGCCTGGCCCGTACCACTATTGGCGTTCATCATCCTGGTCGCCGTCGGCGCCGACTACAACATGCTCCTGGTGTCCCGGTTGCGTGAAGAATCCACGGCCAACCTGCGCGTCGGGGTGCTGCGTACCGTCGCCAACACTGGATCAGTGATCACCTCCGCCGGCCTGATCTTCGCTGCAAGCATGTTCGGCCTGATGATCGGGTCGGTGGCGATCATGTTCCAGGTCGGGCTGATCATCGGCTGCGGGCTGCTTCTGGACACCTTCCTGGTGCGAACCCTCACCGTTCCGGCTATCGCCACCCTGCTCGGTCAAGCCAGCTGGTGGCCTCAACGTCCATCCCGGCGCCGGGCACCCGCCACCGCGCCGGCACACCGAGAGCCGGTAGGCACAACGTAAGTCATGGCCGGCCGCGCCCCGCCCGCGGTGCAATTCGGTGGTCTGGGTATGGCGCAGCCGGTGGGTTTGGCTGAACCGCAATGGCCGCCCGGCGCTATCGGTGAGGCCGTGGATGTTATCGAAGCGGCCCAGCACGATGCTGTTGGAATCGCAGCTGCGGGGCCGACGACCCTGGAACGGAAACCGCACTCCCAGAAATAGATACGTTGGCGTCAGCTCGGGGTAGGCGGCGGACCCAGGCTTGACCCCAGTAAAGAAAGTTCTCACATCGCAGGTCAAAGCCGCGTGTGCATGGAATGGACTGAGGCGCGATCACGTCGGTGAGTTGCGTGGTCGGGTCGATCGTCATTGACGGCGTTCGAGGGTGGTCATTTGCCCGCGACGAGCCGACTGAATGACGCTCGACGACGCGTTGTAGCTCGGGATCTGAGTGGTGCCGGCCGGTGTTTTCGCGGGGCGGCGAACGGGAGCGCCAGCGGACGGTAGCCGCCCCGGTCTGAAGTCAGGCTGAAGATGATGCGCTGAACGCGGCGAGCGATTCTGCGTCTGAGGACGGCGGTTTGTGGGCCGGCTCGTAGGCTGGTGTCATGAGTAGCGATCCGGCGGAGCGTGCAAGGCGGTTGGCTGAGCGGCATCTCTCCGGATTGCCGCGCCGCTGGGCTCACGTGCAGGCCGTGGCGGCGGCCTCCGAGCGGATGCGGCCGCACCTGGACGTCGAGACCGGAAACTGCCTGGTGGCGGCGGCGTGGCTGCACGATATTGGGTATGCGTCGGACCTGCGTGAGACTGGTTTTCACCCGCTGGACGGCGCGCGGTTCCTGCGCTCGCAGGGCTTTCCCGAGGCGGTTGTGTCGTTGGTGGCATTCCATACGGGTGCGGCAGTAGAAGCTGAGGTGCGTGGAATCGAAGGGCTGGAAGAGTTCGCCGAGCCCGCCGCCGAGATTCTGGACGTGCTGACGTTCTGCGACTTGACGACCGGCCCCGACGGTTCACCGGTGTCTGCAGCAGCGCGTTTGGACGAGGTGATGGAGCGGTATGGGCCCGAAGACCCCTTGCATCGGGCGGTCAGTTTGTCGCGAGAGGAATTGCTTGCGGCAGTGGGGCGGGTGCAATCGTGGCGGTAAGCCGGCCTGGTTATCCGAGGTAGGGTGCCGACCTCTGGTCCAGGTAGTGGGTGATGCGCAGCCGCATTGAGGGGTGCATGTCCAGCGCGCCTATATCGGCCGGGTCGGTCCAGGCGACGTCGGTACTTTCATGGTCGGTCGCGAGCTGCCCGCCCAGGACCGTGGTGGTAAAGCACAGGGAAAACTGTTGACGCACTTCGCCATCGGAAAAAGCAACCACGTGTGCGGGGTCGGTGTAGACGCCTGACAGGCCAATGACCTGCACGTCGAGCCCAGTTTCTTCTTTGACTTCCCGGATAGCGGTCTGTTCGATTGTTTCTCCGATATCGTGGCCGCCACCGGGCAGAGCCCACAGTGTGTTGTCCCGGCGTTTGACCAGCAGGATACGACCTTGTTCGTCGGTGACGATCGCCGACGCGGACGGAACCACACTGTTGGGGGTGGGGATCGTTGTAATAGTCGGTCCGGGCCATCGGTAGGGCCTCTCGTGTCGCGGTGGATTCTTACGGTCTCGGCGGTGGTCGTGCTTGGTCCCAGACGCGGGTGAACGCGTCCACGAATGTCGCCCACAGTCGCGGCTCGTCGGTACGAGAGAAGATCATCACCGGGTTGTCGCGCCCTGGTGAGCCGTAGACGTGGAAGTTGATGAGCATGCTGTCGTCGACCTTGAAAATTGATGTGTAGAGCGTTGTTTGGTGGGTACGCACCTGCAGACCCGGGGTCTGGACGTGGGGAGCGAGCAGTTCCACGGAGTTGCGAGTGCGGGCCATGACAGAGTCGCCGATACCTTCCTCCTCACCCCGCAGGATCATGTTGTCCCCGCCGGGGTCGCCGACGAGAAAACGCACCTGGGCGCCGCGTTTGGCGGCTTCGACCAGGGTGGTTGTGAAACCATCGAGAGTGTCGAACAAGAACGTGGCGGCGAACTCCAGAATATCGATTGATTTCTTGGCGCTGGAAAAATGCCTCTGTCACAGCTGAACTGGGACCTGGGTGCGGGTTGCGTACATCGTCGGGCTGAACGTTGCTGCGGAATTGGTAACGGGCCGATTGGTGGGTTGTTCGGCCGGGAACTGGGATGGCCACAGGTCATGCAGTGTGCACCCCAGCTCGCGGGCTGCTGCGTGGGCATTCTCCCGCTGGACGTGCCAATCGGCATCGGTGGCCCAGCGCCGCACCGTCTTTTCGTGAATCCCTATGCGCGCGGCAAGCCGGCGCGGGGACAATCCTTTAGCGCGTAGCGCCCGGTCGAGTGCAACGTTCTTGGTTTTGGAGGACGGTAGGTCGCCGTCGGGTGTAAGCGCCACGATGCCACCGTCCCTCCCTGTGCGGTAGTCGCTCGACCCGTAAATCAGCGACTGACCACGATCTTTACATAAACCCCATCTCTGGCGTTGACATCATCGAACTGCGCGCGGAACAGCCGGACGAGTAATTGTCAATACCTGTGGATTGGTGTTTTTCAGGCGACCTCCGTTCCGGTCGGGGTGGCCGGGTTGTCGGCCG
>NZ_JBJIAK010000083.1:0-13167 GCF_045310915.1 Mycobacterium sp. SMC-17
CACCGTCAGACGGCGATCAGCACACCGAAACGGAGGTCGCCTGAAACACCCCGATCCACAGGTATTGACAATTGCTCACCTCGGGGACGAAATTGGTTCTCTGACCTAGTGATTCAGTGACGCTCTCGGTCTCCAGCATCATGTCTGCGAGTAGGTCGGGGACCAGCCTCAAAATCGATTCGGTCTTCGTCATGACGTCAGCTCGGATCAGCGCACTCAAGAGTCGATTCGACTCGTCGTCAGATAACCCGCAGAACCCGTTGACGGCAGCGCGCGCTTCGGCGTTATTCAGGTCTATCACGCCACCGGTAGCGGCACACGTTGCGAGGAAGCGTTCGACAAGCGCCGGGTCGAATTCGTTGACCGTGGCGGTGATGGACTGGCGATAACTCGACCGCACAGCCGAACGAAGGTCGGTACTAAGTGTGAGGCTGCCGGTTAGAGTGCCGTTTCGGATTGCGTCGATTGCCAGCACCCCTAGGTAGGGCGCTTCTTCTGCCAGACGTGCGATATTTACTTTCGTTCCGTACGCGAGCTGGATGTCGAGCCCGTCCGCGAGGGAATCGATCAATTCGTACGCGTGGCGATGACTGAGTGGTGACAGCTCGATCGTGGCGACACCGCTGATCGGGAAGCCGGCCTTCATGAACGTATCGAGAAGGGGGGTGACGCCGTTCTTTCGCGCTGCGACAACGAGTTTGGTGTGCTCATTCCTCAGCATGTATTCAAGCAACCGATGCACGGCTTCGGGTCGCTCATGTCCATCATCCACAAAAAGGACCACAGAGGAGTGGGGCAGCTCGTCGAGACTATCGGCACTTAGCGGGTGCGCCGGGATGAGGCTCAGGACGGGAACGGTTGGATTCTCGTTCTGCAGGTCACGAAGCACCTCGACGGCGAGCCGAGTCTTGCCCATCCCGCCGGGTGCCGATATCAGGATGATCCGTGTGTCTCCCCGTACCGCTGTATGAAGAGCCTGCAATTCGGCCGTCCGATTGACCATGGCGCCGGCGTCATTCAGTACAGGAAGACAGATACGTGTGTCACCGAGCGCGTCCACCGATTCAAAGGCATCGGCTCCCGGCACGCGGAGGAGCCGTTTACGTGTGGCGCGGTCCCATGTTGAGTCGAGGATCTCGCGTCGACGGTGAAGAGGCACGTCTGCAAGTAGCTGATTGAGGTCGCGTCGGTCGATCAATGTCCAGTCGGCGTGCTTCTGGATCTCCTGCCTCACAGCTGGCGAGGCGAATCCGGAGTACACGAGGTGATGGGTATCGGCGTGAAAGCTACATGTCTGAACTGCGTTTCGAACGTCCGCCGGTTGGAGCTTTTCGTATGCCTTGCACTGCCAGGAGGAGGTGGTCCCGTCACTCCATTCGCCCTCAAAGTCGATTCCGTCTTGCTTGTCGCCGCGGCGCCCCCATCGCGAGACGCGTGCTATGCGTCGCCCTGACTTGTTCGCGAACCGGTGTGCGCTCAGCACGGCCTCGGTGAAGTCCTCGAATTGCTCCCACGTCAGCTCGTTGGTCGGCGGCAAAGACAAGTCTCTTGCGCCGGTGTCTTCTGAAACTGGCATGCGAAAACTCACCTCACTGATGTCCGCGATCAGTTTGCCTGACGCCACCGACAGAGCTCGTAGATCGCCGCTTGGTGGGTCGAGGCCGTTGGTGAGTTGATACTGACGGACCCCGGGGGCGCAGACTTGTCGGCGGCTGCTGGCACGCTACGTGCATGGTCAAGAGTCGCGAGCCGCTGTTCGATGATGCTCACCGCGACGACACGTCGGTGGCTGGCTTCCAAGAGTCCACCTTTGCGTTCATGAACAGGATCGCGGGCGACTATTGGGACCAGCCGCGGTTGATGATGCAGCAGTGGATGGACCGCATCAACGATGACATCACCTGCAATGACTTGCTCCAACGTTTGCGATCAGGAGACGACGAGCAGTTCCGCAGTGCCTACTTGGAGCTCTATCTTCACGAGTCGCTTTTGCGCGCTGGCTACGAAATAGTGGTTCACCCGGAGGTGCCGGGTACGACCCGTCACCCCGACTTCTTGGCTGTCCGCGGCGACGAGCGGCTCTACGTTGAGGCGGTTGCTCCTGGTTCGACCGCGGCGGCTAAGGCTGCGGCAGGTCGTCGGGCGGTTCTATTCGATACGGTGAATCGGCTCCAAGACCCGAATTTCATTCTTTGGCTTGACCATCTTGTGGACGGGCCGCGGCCACCCAAGGCGGCGCGCCTTCGAGGCAAACTGAGCCAGTGGTTGCGCCTGCTCGATCCTGACGCACCATGGACGGCCGACGCTGCGCCGAAGTATGTCTGGCGCGAGGATGGCTGGGAGGCTGGGCTCAAGGCATTCCCGAAGAAGCTCGAAGCCCGAGGCCTGAGACCCGATAGCCGGGCGATCGGGATCTACGGCCAGTCGGAGGCGAGCTTCGTCGATGATGCGCCCGCTATCCAAGCCGCCCTCGCTGCGAAACATCATGAGTACGGCAATCTGGAAGCGCCATTCGTTATCGCGATCGGTACGTACATCGTGGATGGCGACCGGTGGCACGCCAGTAATGCGATGTACGGGCCGCTTGCTTTCGAATTTGACCCGAATTCAGATGGGGAGCCGCCCGCCCGCGCGATTCGGCAAGCCGGTGGCTACTTCGGGACGCCG
Organism: Mycobacterium sp. SMC-17; assembly: GCF_045310915.1. Classification (NCBI taxonomy): domain Bacteria; kingdom Bacillati; phylum Actinomycetota; class Actinomycetes; order Mycobacteriales; family Mycobacteriaceae; genus Mycobacterium; species Mycobacterium sp. SMC-17. The sequence continues at coordinate 2,668 of NZ_JBJIAK010000083.1, forward strand.
CCCGATTGGCAGAACCGCAATGTGTCGGGGGTTCTAGTCGTTAACCAACTCATGCCGTATTACTTTCAGCGCGCCGAGGTCACGCTGTGGCGGCACCCGAGTCCCATTCATGCGCTACCCGACGAGCTGGGAATCCCCGCCCATACCATCACCCTTCGTAACGGCGAGCTTGCAGTCACCCCTCCAGATCCGTCTGCTGGAGAGTTCTTCGGCCTCCCGGCCTCTTGGCCCCCAGGCGAGGCATGGCCGAAAGGCGACTGACCTCCACACTGCCCATCGAGTCTGCTCGCCGTGGTGGCAGGTAGTTGTCCTCGACAATCGGCGGTGTGGTGCACTCGATCGACCAGCGCCGAGGCCGGGGATGGGTATCACGACCGGTGGCGATCACCGCGAAGACACATTGAGGAACAGCCAGTCAGTATGTCGGCGAGGACGGTGTTCGTGGCGGGATAACCAAAAATCCGCAGTCGTGTGTCGGTGAATGCGACTGCCCCTGGGCATCAGCAAGTACGGAAATCCGCTCCGATGCAGTTGGGAGCCGATTCTCCATCCGCACATGTAAAAAAACTGTGTCCGAGGGGGGACTTGGCCACCTGCGACAAGGGTTGAGGTCTTTGATTTGAGTTGTTGACCAGCAGTTTTCCTGCGGTTGGCGACGGCACGCGCTAGACAGTCCTGGTGGTAGTCATGACGTGGCTAAGGGTAGTTGCGAGAATCGTCGACGCGATGCAACGGGCGCGGGCAAGCGCAGAAGAACGGGCTCCGTCGGGGAACGCTGCGGCGCTTTTCCCCTTCTGCAAACGTCCGTCAGCTGCGGGTCCGCGGGTTTGGGAATCCCATCGTGATATAGCCGGGCGCTCGTTTCTTCAGTGATGAGGCGATGACCGGGGTGAGCTCGTGGTGGTAATCGTGCACGGTCGCGGTGGTCTTGCCGGGGTACGGCCGTGTCACGCGGCCGACGTACTGGACGAGACGATTCTTGAACGTGATCGGTGCTGCCAGAAATAGCGTGTCGAGGGCTGGGCAGTCGAAGCCTTCGCCTATGAACGAACTGGTGCCGACGATCAGGAGCGGTTCCGTATTCGGTGTCCTTGTGGCAAGCATTTCGGTGATGCCGCGCCGTTCGGCGGCTTTCATGCCTCCGCTCAATACGGTGACTGATCGTCCTGCAGCGGTGAGCCGTTCAGCGATGGCGTTGAGGTGGTCGACCCATGTGGTGAGGACGAGGATGTTGGCGCCTTTATCGGCAGCGGTCAGGACGTCGCCGACGACTTGGTCGAGCCGTTGCTCATCGGCGACCAGCGTCCGGTAGATGTCGGCCATCCCGCCTGGTTCTCGTGGGTCAGCGTCGCCGAGGTAGCGGAATTGTGTCGGATGGAGGTGCAGTACCGGGTGCGGTGTTGACAGTTCGGCGCTGTCGGTGGGCAGTTGGCCTGCGGTGGGTCTTTCAATCTGTACGTGGTGTGAACCGAGTTGGTGGTAGATCAGGTCTTCGAGTCCATCTCGCCGTTCCGGAGTCGCGGTCAGGCCCAGCCAGAATCGGGCGGGAATCTGGCCGAGGACTTTGAAGAAGGCGCTTGCTGCGACGTGGTGGCATTCGTCGACGATGATGAAGCCGTATCCGGCCGCTAATTCGGAGATGTTGTTGCGACGCGCCAGGGTTGGCAGTAGTGCGATGTCGAGAACTCCGGTGGTCTTGGATCGTCCGCCGCCGATCTGGCCGCATTTGAAGTCGAGGTGTTGGTGGATTCGGTCTCGCCATTGGTCAGCGAGTGCTTTGCGGTCGACAAGAACGAGCGTTGAGGTGGCACGTGCTTCGATTGTCGCGCAGGCGATGACCGTCTTTCCGGTTCCTGGGGGTGCGATCAGTACGCCTGTGTCGTGGTTGAGGAGCTTCTTCAGAGCATCTGACTGGGTCTCGCGCAGTGTTGTGGCGCAGGTGAATTCGTGGTGCTCACCGATGACGCGGTGGTCCTCGATCTTGAGGGTGCTCTCGGCTGAGCTGACGAGGTCGCTGAGCAGTTGGTGCAGGCCGCGTGGCAGGGTTAGGTTGCCGTCGGCGGTTTCGTCGTAGCTATATAGATAGCGCGGGGTATCCCACGTGCTTCGCCGTGCTCGCTGCCGTACGTCGAATTCGGGGTTGCGGATGGAGGCGGCGTGTTTGACAGCCGAAATCATGGCTGGGCCGAGGTCGGTGGACGTCAGGGTGATTCGTGAATCGAACGCGGCTCGCACGATCGCCGCGGGGCGGGGGACGATTTTCGATGAGGTGGGCAGTTGCAGCCGCCGAACGTTGTGCCCGATCTGGGGGCTGGGCAGCTGGCGGGCAAGGGAAGCAGTCTCTTTGGCGGACAGTCGCGCGATGCTCGACAGATATGCCCACTGGTCCTCGTACGGTTCAAGGGTTGCCGGATCAAGGAAGACGGTGGTGCCGTGCTGGCGGCGTTTGCCGTTGAGTGGTGCCGCGATCAGGTTGCCGACTCCGCGGCCGGTGTGCACGTCCTGGGAAGGAAACAAGCGGTCGTAGCTGCTCAGGCGCATGCTGCCGCGCAGCCGGAAGGCTTCGGCGAGCAGGCTGGTGGCGATCCCGCGCGCGACGGAGGCTGATGTCGCGTGCGCGAAAAAGATCCACACGTGGGCGCCGCGGCCGGACTGGGATACTTCCAGCGCTGCCGGAATATTATGGGAGCGAGCGGCTTTCGTGTACGCGAGGGCGTCGAGCATCGCCGCTTCTTTGTCGAAGTCTGCTGCTACCCACCAGCATGTGTCGTCATCGCCCAGCGGATATAAACCGATGTGGACATCACCGCGGAGATGTGAGCTCACGACCTCAGGGGTCAATGTCAGGTACGGGGCATCGGCACGGTTCATGCCTTTGCGCCAATAGCCTTCGATCGCCGGCATCCAGCCTGATCGGCCGTCTTTGCGGTTTTCCCATCGCTGGGCGTAAACATCGGTGCGGCAACGGAATAGGTCGAAATAGAACCTGACCTTGTCAGCGGGGCTGGACTCCATGCAGACAGGTGGCGTCGGGGCACCAGTTAGGGTGGCCTGGTCGCTGCGTGCGGCGCGGGCCTGTTCCTCGGTCAATTCAAGTAAGTGCCGTAGGCGCGCGTTGTCAGCTCGCAGTTCATCCAACTCGCCGGGAAATCGCTCACGGCCGCCAGTGATCGTCATTGATATCCCTCCGCTAGGTACGGACCCGGTCCCGCGCCGGTAGATGCCGGTAGTTCACTCGGGTCCGTGGCGAAAGACTGGATCGAGGTGGGCGGCAACGAGAGCGATTTGGTCGTCGAGGTTTTGTTCGCAAGCTGATTCGAGGTGTTCCTTGCGGCGCCATGCCGCCCATTTCGCTTGTGCGGCAGCGCCGTAACCGGCTAGTCGCGGTGCGACGGGTCCCAGATTTACTCCGCGATGGACGGCGACCGCCCGCGCTGAGCGGAGCAGTTCGTGCGAATCGATGCCGGCGCGAGCGAGTTGCACGATGTCGACGTAATCACGCCAGCGGGTACTGGTGATTCCGCGTTCGAGGATGGTCACGCCCTTTTCGGCGATCGTCGTTTCCGGTGCATATCCCAGGAGGGTGATCGGTTCGCCGAGGATCCGATCGATGGTCACGTGCCGTGGTGGCGGGACGATCGGATCACCAGTGGACACGTCCCACGCCGCTACCCCTTTCCACGGCCCAACGGTTGCGGCGATTCGTACGCGCAGACCGGGATACTCTGACTGTTCACGGATCTCCTGGACGGCGATCGTGGCGAGATCGAACTGCAGTCCGTCATCTATGGTGACTGCGGCGATGTCACGAACCACCTGTATGAGGTGCTCGGCATCGACATCGGCACTGATCGCATTGGCGTCGGCGTCTTTGGTGGGACGCCGAACTCCATAGGCGGCCAACAAGATTCCGCCTTTGAGTACAAAGTCCTTGGCGTGAGGTGTTCGGGTGAGGCGGTCCAGAAACGATTCGAGTACGTGCCGTATCAGGTATTCCTGTGTCGGTGCACCGGCTCCGCTCTGTGCTGCGGCGGACCGTGCGGTGCCCTGGATGTGGCGGAACACCTCGTCGCCGCGGCTCACGTCAACATCTCTAGTGCTTGCAGGACCGGGGTTTTCGCGCGCGGCAGGCGCGCGGCGATGTCCATGAGTAGTGCCGGTTTGCCGCCTGCGCGCAGCCACTGCCGCAGCGCATCACGAGCGAGCTCGTAGCCGACCGAGCCACGCAGGCGGAAGGCATCGGCGATGCAACGTTCGGGGGAGTAGATCCCGATCGTTTGATTCGAGCCGGGGATCGTCATCTGGTCGCGTCCGATGTCGAATGTGGCCGCATCGAAGTGATGCCAGGTGATGGCAGCGCGGCCAGCCGGTGTGCGGGAGCCGCGCGGGATCGCGACGTCCACGGTGGCGGGTATCTCGTCGGTGAGGTCGTAGTGGGCCAGCGCGGAGGTCAAGCAGATGGTCGCGTCAGGTCGGCGCGTTGAGGCTTCGATCAGATCCCAGTCCATCGCTGGGGCCTCGGCGGGAAGATATATGCCTCGTGCGATGCGGTCGAGGCGGCCTTCGCGTGCGTCCCGGTAGAAGGCGCCGCGCGACAATCCGACCTTCTGTGCGGTGCGTGGGGTTAGTGCTTCCATGGCCGGCGACACCTCCAATCGCATACAAACTGTTTACAGTTAATAGTACGTGTATGCGGATTGTTTCGCTTTGTGACCGTGCGTCGCGGCGGGCGTCATCACCGGTGAGGGTACGTTTCGCTATAAGGCCAGGTCGACACGAGTGTCAACGAGGCGCCCATGATGACCTTGCGGGGGTAATCGGGTCGCAGCGACCGCTGGATTCAGCCGTGTCGCCGGACGTGTCCGAGGGGGTGTCCAGAAGGCGACTCGGCCATCTGCGACACGGATTCGAGGACATTCGTCGCCAGCGTTAACCATGCGGCAAATGCATAAAACGAACTGTAGAGCGTATTTGCTGTATGTAGCTAAGAAAACTGTGTCCGAGGGGGGACTTGGCCACTTGCGACACGAGTTGCGGTCTTTGAGTTGAGTCGTTTACCAGGTAGCTCGGAGGCTTGGGCGCGCAGTCGGCACCAGTGATGTCCTATGTTTAGCTAGCAGCTCTCGATCGGTTCCTATTCGCCGTAGCAGCAGATGGTCTGGCCGGTTCCTCGGTGGATGTCGTCAGCAAAAGTCAAGCAAACTGACTGCACGAACTCCCGGGCCTGGGCTTGACCCCTTTCGATGGACACGGGATCAGGCGGCTTGTGCCGTCTGATTGATCCGGTTTTCGCATTCCACCGGGGTGATCATGCCGATCGCGGAATGGCGTCGGCGGCGGTTGTAGACCCGTTCGATCCAGTTACCGACGGCGAGCTTAGCGGCCGCTTTGGTCGGCCACAAGTACCGGTCATAGAACTCGACTTTCAATGTGGCCCAAAAAGATTCAGCCGCGGCGTTGTCCCAACACACCCCGGTCCTCCCTACTGAACGAGCGAGATCGTGGGTTCGGGCCAGGTGGGCCATCTGTGCGCTGGTGTATTGGCAGCCACGGTCAGCGTGAAATACCACCTGCCGGGTAACTGCCCACGGGCCACGGCCATCGCGACCGCGGCCTGCACTAGATCGGTGTGCAGATGGTCCTCGATGGCCCAGCCGATGATCCTCCGCGAATGCCCATCGCGCACAGATACAGCCAGCCCTCGCCGGTTCGCAGGTAAGTGATGTCACTGGTCCACACCCGGTTGATCGCACCGGCATCGAAGCGACGTTTGACCAGGTCCGGGATCGGTGGTGCATCCAGATCCGCGACCGTGGTCGCCGGCGCGAACGACCGTGGGCTGATCACGGCCAGGCCCTGGCGCGCCAGCGAGGCGGCCACGGTCTTGCGGGACACCGCGCGGCCTTTTTCACGTAGGTCAGCCAGTATCCGCGGTGCCCCGTACACCCCGTCAGAGGCTTCGTGAGCGGCCGCTACCGCGGCATCCAGACCGGCACGGCGCACCGCAGCCGCACCAGGTGCGGCGGCCGCGTTGGTGCGCCATTTGTAGAACCCCGAGCGGGACACCTCCAAGGGTCGGCACATCCGTACGATGCTGTAGTTGGCCTTCTCGGCGGCAATACCCTGGTAGGCCTCTACCGGTTCTGTTCGGAGGCGAAGAAGGCCGCGGCTTTTTTCAAAAACTCACGGTCCAAACGCAATTCAGCATTCTCTCTGCGCAGCCGCTCCAACTCGGCACGCACATCAGCATCGAGCACCGCGTCAGTATCGGTGCCGCTCGCGCGTTGCTGGGCCAGGCGCACCCAGCGCTCCAGCAGTTGTTCACCGACGCCGATCTCCACGGCCACGTGCGCAATCGGGCTGCCCGTCTCGATCACCAGGCGGGCAGCCTGCTCCCGAAACTCCGGGGTGTACTTCTTGCGCTTGCCCGACATACCGGACATCCTTCGCGCGGGACCAGCAGTCCCACCAGTTAGGTGTCCACCATCAGGGGTCAACCCCAGGCCCATCAGTCTCTAGAATTACCGGGAGCGTGCGTTTCGACGACATCGTCCTCATTTGTATCAGTCCAAGCTCGAACATTAGGGGTGGTGATCCCAGGATGTCCAAAGCGCTCGCGCGCAAGGCTTCGTCGGTCAAGAATCGTTGTGCGCGGTAGCGGTCGATTCTGAAATGGTCGGCGACCAGGTAAAGGTACTCGACGACGATTCCACGTGCGATCGCTCGAGGTAGGTGTATTCGGTAGTGATCGTTCAGGTACTTCACGACGAACGTCGTGCGATTGCCCATCCAGGGTGAGCGCCAGGTCACGGGTTGATGGGCTAGTTCTACGCGCTCTAGGTGCGTCGCTGGCTGGGGGCACTCCCGGGGCGGGGTTTCGTGTCTCAGATGCGGACCACCATATTTGCGGTGGGAGGGGTAGCGGTCGGTCCGTGATCGAGGCTGAATTCTGCAACAGCGATTCCAGCCATGGAAATCTTCGGTCTGAGCGAAGTCATCCGTAGTCATCCGTCACCATCTATCTGTTTCATCGGTTCGGGCGGTGCTGAACTCTGACTAGGAGCTGTCATTCTTCAGCAGGACGTCAGTGGAATTGACCGTTCAGAAACTCTGCCCGCGCGGCGGTGCGGGCCAGCTTTCCCGACGTCGTACGGGGGATGCGGCCGGCCGCAACCAGTCGCACCTCGGCGACGCGCACCTGGTGATGACGCGACACCGCAGCCCGCACCGCCTCGGCCACAGGCCCCAGTTCGGCACGCCCGGCACCCACCGCACGCTCGGCCACCACGACCAGTTGTTCACCCGAATCACCAGGCACAGCAAAGGCTGTCACGTAGCCGGACCGCACCGCCGACGAGGCGCGGCTGACCGTCGCCTCGATGTCCTGCGGGTAATGGTTGCGTCCGTCGACGATGACGAGATCCTTGATGCGGCCGGTGACGAACAGCTCGCCGCCGACGTAAACGCCCAGATCGCCTGTGGCCAACCACAATGCGTTGTCCTCAGCGCCATCGGCGTGGCTGACGGTCTGACGGGTCTGCAGCTTGTTGCCGAAGACCCGCTCGGACTCCTCGGGCCGGCCGAAGTAGCCCCGGCCGATGTTGTTGCCGTGCAACCAGATTTCGCCGACGGTGCCGTCGGCGGCCTCATCGCCGTCGGGCGTCACGATCGTCACCCACTGGTCCGGGATGGCCTGCCCGCACGACACGTGGGGCACCGCGCCGTCCGCGTGCCGGCCCACGACGACGGCCCGGCCCGCCGCGAGCTCCTCGCGGTCCAGATATGTGGCGCACGGCTTTTCGTCCGCGCCGATGCTGGCGACCGACAGCGTCGCCTCGGCCATGCCGTACGACGGCTTCACCACGGTCTCGGGCAGCCCGTAGGGCTTGAAGGCCTCCATGAACTGCTCGATGGACGGCAGCGTCACGGGCTCGGAACCGTTGAGCAGCGTCACCACATTGCTGAGGTCGAGCGGTTCATCGGCCGGCGGCAGGCCACGCTGCGCACACAACTCGAAGGCGAAATTGGGTGCGGCCGCGAACGTGCGGCCGTGGGCGGCCTCGTCGGCGAGGCGCCGGATCCACCGGTAGGGCCGGCGGACGAACGCCATGGGGTCCATCAGACTGATCTGGCCGCCGCACAGCGCGGGGAACATGATCATGATCAAGCCCATGTCGTGATACAGCGGCAACCAGCTCACGCTGCGGATGTCGGTGTCCAGGCCGCCGGCCAGGATCATCTGAATGACGTTGGTGCACACGTTCCGATGCGTGATCTCCACGCCGGCAGGCGTGCGCGTCGAGCCCGAGGTGTACTGCAGGTAGGCGACGTCGTCGGTGCGGGACTCTGGGGCCACGTACATCTCGGCGAGGGTGTCCGGCACGGCGTCGACGGCGATCACCCGCGGGCGCTCGGCGGCGGGCAGCGTCTTGATGAACGTGCGGACCGCTTCGGCGGCCGCGGTGGTGGTGAGCACCGCGGCCGGCTTGGCGTCGGCCAGCACCGCGGCCAGGCGCTCGGTGTGCCCGGCGAGGGCCGGCGCGAACAACGGCACGGCGATGTTCCCGGCGTGCACGGCCGCGAAGAACGCCGCGACATAGTCGACGCCCTGCGGCGCGAGGATCGCCACCCGGTCGCGGGGAGCGGTGACCTGCTGGAGCCGGGCCGCAACGGCGTTGACCTGAGCCCACAGGCCGTTCCAGCTGAGTTCGATGATCTCGCCGTCAGGGTTCTGCGCGTAGTCGATGAACCGGTACGACGGACTCTCGCCCATCGCCGCGCGGTTGCGCTCCAGGAACGACGTCAGCGTGATGCCGTCCGGTATGACAATGCTGCCATCGGAGTGAAGGAAACTTTCGGCTGACGCTGCATCTCCAGCAGTATTGTTGCTCAACGCTTTGCGTGTCATCGAAGTCATTTTGACGTCACTTTGACCCATGAACTTTCTCATCGTCGGCCCCAAGCAAACAGTGCCACAGTGTTCTGCGCTCCTACTGTCTAGACGTGGCGTGATGCAGACTGATCAGCTGCAGGTGCGCGTCCGGTCGACTGCTGGCGTTTGGGCGGTATGCAAACAATGTATGGCCACCGGAAGTACGCCCCGATGATGGCCGCGATCTGCCGCTTTGGGGCGACCAACATGTCGAGCAGACGATGCCGGCGTAACGAAATGGTCTGAATGATGCGCACATCGGCTCCAACGTGACTGATCGCTGCACTATAGCCGCGATGACAAATCTAACTTGCCAACTGGCTGGTTAATTTAGCTTCCATGGCTAACGATGGGCAACCCCAGCCGAAGGTGAGTGACATCACATCCGCCGCTGAGGCATCATTCATCCAGTGCGCACGCAGCCCGCATAAACTCCCCGAAAGGTTGGCAGAGGAAACTTGACGTCATCACGTGGCTTCGTACGCCACCGTATCGTCCAGGCGGCTTTGGAATTATTCGCTGAGTACGGTGTCAAGGGCACGACCTTGCAGATGATTGCCGACCGGCTTGAGGTGACCAAAGCCGCTGTGTACTACCACTTTCACACCAAAGACGAGATCGTGAGGGCCGTCGCACAGCCGTTACTCGAGGACATCGCTCGCGTAATACGTATCGCCGACGCGCTTCCCGACCCCCATTCGCGGCGCGAAGTCGCCGCCAGCGGCTTTGTCGAACTGGCGGTGCGCCATAGGGGCCTCAGCGCAATTGTGCAGAACGACCCGGCCATGAGCACGCTCGCGAAGACGCATGTCGAGTTGGAGAACGCCGTCGTGAAGCTGATCACGCTGCTTGATGGCCCCGACGCGGACGTCGCCCACCATATCGGGACATCGATGATCATCGGCGGAGTTTCCGGCGTTGTAACCGATGCGCGGTTGCGCGACGTGCCCGACGAACTGCTCCATCGTGTGCTTCTCGACTACGCCCAGCATCTGCTACATACCCCCAAGTTGCTGTCGGCGGCCGTGAAGCCGTCGGGAAGTGTGTAGCCGCCCAGGAGCGAGGTGCCGAAACGAGAATTCGTGACGCGGTGGTGCACTTGCGGCGCCGGGCAGATTCGGGAGCTCCTACGGGTATCGAAGATGGTGTGGGGTTTACGAAACCCGTAGTCGCATTGCGGCAGACTAGCTGCGGCAGTGGAGCCCGCGCCTTCGGCGCTAGCGCGGACTGATCCGCTTATCTGTAACTGGGCTTGACCCCGTTTGGTGGACACAGGGTCAGGCGGCTTGTGCCGTCTTAGTGATCCGGTTTTCGTATTCCACCGGTGTGATCATGCCGATCGCGCTGTGTCGTCGGCGGCGGTTGTAGATCCGTTCGATCCAGTCACCGACGGCGAGCTTAGCGGCCGCCTTGGTGGGCCACAAGTACCGGTCGTAGAACTCGACTTTCAGTGTGGCCCAGAATGATTCAGTGGCAGCGTTGTCCCAGCACAGAGTAATTGTCAATACCTGTGGATTGGTGTTTTTCAGGCGACCTCCGTTCCGGTCGGGGTGGCCGGGTTGTCGGCC
>NZ_JBJIAK010000084.1:0-12672 GCF_045310915.1 Mycobacterium sp. SMC-17
CACCGTCAGACGGCGATCAGCACACCGAAACGGAGGTCGCCTGAAACACCCCGATCCACAGGTATTGACAATTGCTCGAACCGGATCCCATGAGCCAACTCCAATGGAAGACGGGAAGTCCCATCCACGTCGGCTACCTCAAACACCGCATCGCACCGGCCCGCGGCAACAGCATCACCGGCCAGCATCGACATGCCCAGAACGGTACCGGCTGTATCAGATCAAATGAGAAAGGCGCGCCGATGTGTCACATCAAATGAGAATGCTTCAGATCGGATGAGAACTGACAGCGTGCCTGTGTGTCCGATCCGGAACTTTCTGAGAGTGCGGGGGGAGTGCTGACCGGCGCGCTCTCATTTGGTCGTGGACAGCATCCGGTCAGGCGTTCCACGACAACATGCGAGTGCCGGAGGAAATCCAGAAAGACCTGAGAGTGCCGGACATCTGGGTGACGTCGATGGTTTACTGCATTTCGCAGTGGCAGCAACGGATGGATGCGACTGTCTATGCCGGGCTGGCACACTGACGTTCTTGCCGGGACAAACACGGAATCAACAACTCCCAATGTGCGTTGCTCCGCGTTCGCGTTTGGTAATCAAGGGGCGGCTGGCGGCTAGAACCCACAGGCCTTCCGAGCCTGCCGCCATCCTGGTGCTATGCCTTCGGGGATCAGCCTACGTGTCCACGGTGAAGGCATGCTCGTACCCTTGCGGGCCGAGGTGTTCGTATACGAGTGTCGTCGGAACGCGGTTCCAATGGTGTCCCATGAGGACGGCCAGTCCGAGCGGGCCGATGAGGAACAGGTGCAATCTCTCGGCGCTGGCGTGGTTGCGAGCGAGGTCGCGGATGGTGACGGCGAGGCTGTTGGCTGCCACGGGTGTCGTCACGGCGCTGGGGCCCGTTCCTGTCGCTGGCGTGGCGGTGAGGATCGTCTCGACGGGCAACGCGTTCTGCAGTATCCATTCGGTCGCCTGGCTGGCTGCGTTGGCGGCCACGTTGACGATGAGCGCGATGTCAGAGCCCTGGCCGATGCGGTTTTCGCTCACGTCGAGGTCGAAAGGCACTGTGGCAACGTCACTGGTCCACAGTTGGTCGTTTTGGCGGATGCCGACCTCGTAGCGCATGACCCGCAGCAGTTCAGCGCCGAATAGGAAGCCGGTTGCTTGACGCATGTGCCCCGTCGCCAAAATGCGACGGCAACTGCCGAGTTGCGCTGGCACGGTGGCGATCTCAGCAGCGAGATCAGCCCACGTATGGGGCGCAGCTGGGGCAACACGGTGCGAGGGCTTTTCTCCGGCGATGCGCTCTACCCAGTCGATGCTGACGGCAGCTTGATCGGCGAGGTCATCGTGCTTGATGGTCGCGATCGACACTGTGGTCCATGGTGAGCCGACCTGTAGAGCCAGCGTAGTGATGGCTTTGTTGATGTCTGCCAGGTCAAGTCGGCGGTGCCCGGCGATAACCTGCTGGGAGACCCACTTCGTACCTTGATCGACTGCATTGTCGTCCGATCGCAGGCCGTTGGCGGTCATCAGCAGGGCGACCTCGTCGCGTAGACGTTCGTATTCGTAGGCGATATCAAAGTGGAGGTCGTCGAACAGAGCCATCAACCCGAGTTCGTCGGTGCCTGCGGCCGTTGCCCATGCTGCTCGCGCTTTCCCGCGCTCTGAAGTCGGTCCATCTTGGGCGGCGCGGGGGACCAGTCTGCCGTCGCGACCATCTCGATCTTTCAGCAGGACGTCGGTGGGATCGTGAGGACGGTTTGTGGCGAACCGCATTTCGACGGGATCGCCGTTGGCGGTAAGGGCGCCGTGTGTCGTCGCGAACTTTTTGAGAATGCCCCTTTCGTCCAGATAGGGCAGCCCGACCGAAATACGGTTGTCGACAGCGTATTTAACCTGTGTGTACACGTGCGGGGTGCGCTGGCGGTATCGCACGACGTCGTCGCCATTGCCTACGCCCGGTTCCTCGACACCAATAGCGATCGTGGGGTTGTTGGTGTTCTTTGTCAGGTCGTGGTGCAGCACTTCCATGCACGCCCGCCAGACGTGCAGCCACTGGTATTCGTCTCCGGTGATTCGGACGCCGGTTGCGCTAGGCATTTCGTTGCCGGTCATGCAGGGCCTCCTGGCAGGTCCGTCTTGGGTGTGTGAGGGCCATTCGTGTGTTGATCGCCGTGGACGGTGCGTGGTGTCAGCCCGGGAAGTCCGCCCGTCAGTGTGACGGTGCAGGCACGGGGGATCAGGGTGACGATGCGTCGGGCATCGAGGGTGTAACCGTGATCAGTTCTGCGGACCACGATTTGGGTTGGATTGGGTTGCAGTGGCATTTTGATCGAGATCAAGGCCAGCGATGCGAGATCAGTGCGGCTGTGGCCCACGTCGTGGGGGTGACTGTGCCAGTCACCCAGGTATCCCAGTCGGTGATCGGCCGTTCGTGCCCTGAGCACGGCGGGGTGGTCGGTCCCGCCGGGGATGCGGTAGTGGGATCGGCCCCGGTCTGCCGTAGGGATTTCGATGGCGGTGATCACCCATGGATGCCCGTCTTGGTAGACGCCGACCAGGATCCCGCCCGTTTCGTCCGGGTGTGCCTGTGCGGCAACGGTTGTCATGGTGGTGTGGGCGGCCTCTGTGAGCCACAGTCGTGTACTGGTGTTCACTTGCGCTCCGACGGGGTGGTGTCTCGGGGATCGATGATGCCGATACGGTGAAATGGTGGGTTCATCGGGCTGAGCACAGTGATGCGTTCGTCGGGTCGCTGCCGCCGAGCCGTCAGCTCGTCGATGGCGGCGGCAGCGGTATCGGCCGCTGCAGTGAGGACCGCGGTGGGCGGGGCGTTGTTCACGGGTGCGGTGCATCCGAGTTCGAGGAAACCAGCCTGAGACGGACCGTCGACCTCGGTATCAGGTGGTAGTGCGAAAAAGCGTGGGTCGGCCAGCCGTGCCGCGATCGGGGTGTCGCCTACGGTTTGTCGCTGCACCCGGACCAATGCGCCGTGGTGGAACAGTGCTCCCACGATGAGCGGTACGCCGCGGCGCCGACATGTGTCAGCGAGTGCGGCGGTCAGGGGCAGAACCCCGGTGCAATCGATGACCAGATCGACTTCGGCGACGTGGGCGCCCAGACGGACTGGGTCGTAGGGTAGGTCGTCGTGGCCGGTCACCAGGGTCCAGGGGGCATGCTGCTCGATGGCGGCCCTGACGGCGACGGTTTTGGGGTATCCGACGAACTGGCGGGTGCTGACGTGGCGAACAACGTTGGAGCTGGTGAGAAAGTCACTGTCGTACACGTAGAGGGCGCCTACGCCGCTGGAGGCAACGGCGATCGCGACGTGTCCGCCGATAGATCCGGCGCCGGCGATCAGAACCGTCTTGTCGGCGAGCAGATCGGCATCAGGACCTGCGCGTCGACGCAGTGCCTGCTCGTCGTTGGGGGTCGCAGCTAGCGCTGCCGTATGCAGGGTGTCACCGGCGCCGGTAAAGCTGACCACGACGGCGTCGTGGTCAGCATCGTGGCGGGGCCAGGCCAATGCGATGAAGTCGTGGCCGCCGCTGGGCTGCGGGAATGTTTTCTCTGATCGTGCCGCGAGTCCACGTTCGAGGTTTCTGCGTTGGCGGCGCTTCAGTGCCGCTCGCACATCGTCGGGTGTGCGCGGAGGGTCGGCCAGTTGGTCGAGCAGATAGAACGCCCCCGTGAGTACTGGCTTGCCGATGTTTCGCGGGTCTGGTGGGTTGCCGGTGCCGATGAGCAGTGACTTTCCCTGGACCGTGCCGAATACCTCGGCTGTGTACCCGGGTGTGCCGCCGACGATCAGGTCGTGCAGCGGCAGTTCGGCTCGGTAGTAGCTCACCTCGTCGTAGAGGCAATACCCGTCGAGTGCGCGGTCCTCGGGGTTGAAACCGTTCTGGGCTGCGGAGGCCCACTGGTCGAGGCGGTCCCAAAGTCCTTGTAGTTCACGGCCATTGATCTGGGCCGGATCGTCTTCGGCCCACAGGCAGATGGTGCCCTGCGAGGCGTGCCCGGTGCGCAGGCCGGGGACAACGACGTGAGCGTAGCGCAGTGGCCACCCGGGATAGAACTGGATTCGCATGTAGGTTGCGTCGGTGTGTGCGCGCAGACTTGGCCGAATTGGCCCCGTCCAGCACGGCGTGTCGTGGTCTCCATTGGGAGAGAATCCGGCGTTGACCAGGTCCGAACAGAACCGATCAAATGCGGCGTCGTCGTAGGTATCCAACAGCCTGCTCAGCGGCGAGCTTCGAGACGCGAGAGGGGCGTGGCGAAGCCACGCGGCTGATTGCTGCCCAGCGCGCCCACCGCGGTGACGGCCCCGATCGGGAATCCGGCCGCATCACACCCGTCGGGCAGCGGAAGGATTTGCCCCCGGTCGTTTGTGCCCAGGATGTCGCGCCATAGCTTCGCTGCGCGGCACCGATCCGAGTTGAGCGCCGCGCGGGCCTCACCGGCCAGACGCTCGAAGGTCTGCCCGGCCGATCTCCATTGCCACGGATCCAGAGCAGGTTTCAGCGGCGTACCGAGCACCGGGTCGGCCAGACCGTCGTCGGCACAATCGATCAACCTAGCGCCGACGTGTTCCATCGTGGCGGCCAGCAGCTCGGCGTAGGTGGTTCCGGTGACCAGCTGTTCATTCCACACGTAGTACGCGGCGACCTCGATGAACAGGCCGCCGGGGCGCTGCCCGCCGAGGTGAACGTGGCGGACCTGACGGAGCAGCCGCACGATGTGCCGGTAGGCGTTATCGCCGCCGACCGTCGGACTCCACGCGGCCGTGGCTAGCGCATCGGTATCTTTGGCGAACTGCACCGGATTGGTCTTGATCCAGCGGCCCTCGTCATTGTTCCATTGGTCGCGGTCACGGTTGGGGATGGCCCAGTGCTCACCCCAGGGCACGGCCGGCACTGCGTCGATGGCGAACGCGTCATCGCTGAAGTGGCCCTCGGGCTCGGGGAACTCGATCTTGAGCGACCGCGCTTGAGGGGTGATGCGCCCGCCAGGAACTTCACCCTTCACGCCGTATTCGTCAACGAGCACGCGCTCGACAGCGTTGTAGATCTTCTCCGGGCTGTGGCGCACCGACAGCTTGGTGCAGCGCAGGAAGACATCAACGTCCTTGCCGGGATATCGAGCGGTCAAGCGCGCGTACGAGCCGATGAGCCGGGTGTCAATGCCCCAGTCTTTAAGCTCGGCATCGGCCTCAAGCAAGTTGCGCACCTCGGTGTGTGCGTCGATAGCGCGGTCGCGCTTGTCGCCGTGGATGCTGACGTTGCGTACCGCTTGGGCGAACTCGGTATCGAGTGCCTCCATGTTGCTCCCGCGGGTATGTCGAATTCGATGGTTCAAAGGCGTTGCCGGCCGGAGCATGCGCGGATGCCCCACGTCGTGAACACCTGGTTGCTGCGTGCGCCGACACAGCGGCAGCGGGTGACGCGGGTGAATATTGGCTGTGACATAGTCGCTCCATCCGCCAAGATGTTCGAATGTGAATCGTACCGGCGGAGTCCGACACAACTGACATTTGTGTCAATCATCGGCGTGGTCGTCCCGCTCGGGCCGGGTGACGTGGGCCCGGACTTCGAGCGGGGCCAGGGGCACGATAGCGACGGCGAACTCCTTGCCATGGAGCACTGTGTCGACGACCGGCCACGCGTGCCCCGATCTTCACCCTCACGCCGCCCGTGATGTCGGCCGAACCGGCGATGGTGCGGAGGACATCGCCATAACCGTCACCCATTGCTGGCGCGCCACGGCGGCCGCAGAAATCCGACCAATGTCCGAGATCCCCGGCTACCGTGGTGATGCGTGGGGGAGACACCGCGGGAAGAAGCGGACCATCTGTCGCCTGGTCAACGCTCAACAATCCGTCGAGCGGTGCAACAAGCGGTCGATGAACACGGCATTGAGTGGGCAATGCGCAACACCTGCGCCCAGCTCGAAGCTAAGTACGGCATCTCCTACGACACCATCGAGTACCTGCTCCATGACGAGTTGCCGGCGGCGTTGCCCGAGGAGCTTCTGACTTCGGGCCAGCGGAACAAGATCCGACGGGATTTCATTGCTGCGACCTCCACTACCGACCCCACCCACAGACACACCGCCGCCGCCGAGGTGGTTAAGCGCTCCGCCGAGCACTTCGGAGTGTCCGAAGACACCATCCGCGCCGTTGTCGGTATCGACGGCGATACTGTTCGGCCAACGCCACCACCCGGAGGACCACCTGTGCCTGTAGCTGCCCCGTCCCTGCCCGAGCCCGGTCAGGTTGTTGAGGTGCGCGGTTCGACGTGGGCGGTCGCCAACGTTCAAGCTCAGGGTCTACCACTCAGCCCTGCAGACGACGCAGCCGCGAAGCTCAATCACGTCGTCGACCTGCAGTCACTCGACGAGGACCGCCTCGGTGAACAGCTGTCGGTGATCTGGGAGCTGGAGGTCGGCAAGACCGTCACCCCACCGCAAGGATTGCCCGAGCACATCAACCCAGAGGGCTTTGATGATCCAGTCACCCTGGCCGGCTTCATCGACGCGATGCGCTGGGGCGCGGTCACCTCGGCAGATCCGAACCGCTACCAGGCGCCCTTCTGGTCGGGGGTCACGGTGGAGGCATACCAGCTCGAACCACTGCGTCGGGCGTTGACCAGCCCGCGGACCAACCTGCTTCTGGCCGATGACGTCGGATTGGGCAAGACCATCGAGGCCGGCCTGGTGGTGCAGGAACTATTCCTGCGGCATCGTGCCCGCACCGCAGTGATCGTGTGCCCGCCAAGCTTGGCGTTGAAGTGGCAGGACGAGATGCGGGACAAATTCGGCCTGCAGTTCGTCATCGTCAACAGTGAACTGATGGCCGAGGTGCGCCGTACCCACGGCCTGCACGCCAACCCCTTCCAGCTGTACCCACGGGTGATCGTGTCCATGGCATGGCTGCCGCAGGTGCGCTGCCAGCGCTTGCTGCGCGACGTCTACGCCCAGGCCAAGAACCCCAAGCTGGGCAAGCGGTTCACCTTCGACGTACTTATCGTCGATGAAGCCCATCACGTCGCGCCCTCGAGCCCCTCGGCCATCGCCGGCGGACGCGGCTACTCGGTGGATACACAAAGAACCATTGCGGTGCGGCAACTCGCCGACACGTGCGAGCACCGCCTGTTCCTGAGCGCCACGCCGCACAACGGCTACCCGGAGTCGTTCACTGCGCTCATGGAGATGATCGACCCCCGCCGGTTCTCCCGCGGCGCGCTCCTGGATTCCACTGCGCTCAAGGACGTGACGGTACGCCGCCTCAAGCGTGACCTCACGGGGAAAGGGTTCAAGGACCGCGAGGTCAAGATCCTCAACTTCACGCCCGAGAATAGCGAACAGGAGATGTTCTCCCTGCTCGATGACATCGTCACGCGCAGCGCCAAGCAGAACGGCACCAAACCTGGCGGCGACATCGTCACCATGCTGCTCAAGAAGCGGTTCCTGTCCAGCCCGTTCGCGTTTGGGATGACGATCAGTCACTACCGCGACGCGCGCGCCGGGCGGGGGTTACGTGCAGACGACTATGACGACATCTTCGGCGAGGGCCAGGCAGACGAGGAAGAAGGTCTGTGGGAGCACGACGAGGCCGAGCGTTTGCGCGAGTCCAAGGCCTCCGACCCACTCAGCGCCGCCGAACCCGGTCAGCTGGAGAAACTCGCCGACTGGGGCTTGAGCTACGAAAGCCGTCCCGACTCACGCCTGGAGAGGCTGCTCACCTTCCTCGACGCGGTCTGCCGGCCCGACGGCACCCACTGGACCAACGAGCGGGTCGTGGTGTTCACCGAATACGCCCATACCCTCGGCTGGCTGCAACGAGTACTCACTCAACGCGGCTACGCCGACCGACTGGCCGTCATCGAGGGGGCGACCCCCACCGAGGACCGCGAGTACATCCGGTCGCAGTTCACCGCCGACCCGACCGAGGAACCGGTGCGGGTGCTGCTGGCCACCGATGCCGCCGGCGAAGGTATCGATCTGCAGAACCACTGCCACCGATTGGTGAACTTCGACATCCCGTTCAACCCGTCACGACTCGAACAGCGCATCGGCCGCATCGACCGCTACGGGCAGACCGAGACACCCGAGGTGTTCCACTTCGTCCCCGACGACAAATCCTCCACCTACGCCGCCGACGCGAACTTCATGGCCCGCATCGCCCGCAAGATCGCCCAGGTCGAGGTGGATCTAGGATCGGCCAACCAGGTGATCGGTGACGAGATCCAAGAACACTTCGCCCGGCGCAAACCCGCCAAACGCAAAGCCAAGGGCCTCGACGGCAATCAGGTGATCCAGGAAGCCTTGGCCGGCGGCATCGAACTCAACACCCGCCTCACCGAGCTGGAACGTGGCTACGACGCCTCACGTGCAGATCTGCACCTGGAACCGCAGAACCTGCGCCGCGTGGTCGACACCGCGCTTCGGATCAACCACCAACTTCCGCTGGAGCCGGTCGGCGACGCCGACACCGACGCCGAAGTGTTCGCAGTGCCTCCGCTAAGCCCCTCGTGGCAGGACACCCTCAGAGGCTTGGCTACCCGGCTGAAACCTGATGTGCTGCGCCCGATTACATTCGATCCGACCGCGGCTGAAGGACGCGCCGACCTGGTGTACGTCCACCTGGGACATCCGATCGTGCAGAAAGCGCAACGTCTACTGCGCCGTTCGCTGTGGAGTGTGGATTCCACCCTGAACCGAGTCACCGCGGTGGTGATCGACGACACGGCAGAGTCGTTCGTGGCGGCGGTGACCCGCATGGTGCTCGTCGGTCGCGGGGGAGTGCGGCTGCACGAGGAGGTGTTTCTGGTCGGCGTTCGCCTACGCGGCCGCCGCGCGATGGCCGAGGAGAAGGCCGAACACGCCCTTGATCACGCCCTGGACGGGGAGCGCCTGACCCTGGCCAGCCGCCGGGTCCGCGACGAGCTGTGTGAGATCTGGAACGCCCCGGACGCGCCGCTGCGCGCTCGGTTGGAAGAGTCTATGCACACTCGCGCCGACCGTCGGCACACCCGGGTGCTGGAGCAGCTGGACAAACGCCGGGCCGCTGACATCCAGCGGGCGCGTGACATCTTCGCCGCATTCCGAACCAACCTGCGGGAATCCCTGGATCTGTTGCGCAGCAAGGAAGCCGAAGCCGAAGCCATGTTATGGGCCGACGAGCAGCAGAAGCAGTGGCGCCGCGACATCGACTCGATGGAGCGTCGTCTCGACGAACTTGACGACGAAGAGGCCCGCGAGATCGCGGCCATCGCCGACCGCTACGTCGACGTCAAACCCCACACCACCGCCGCGGCGGTGGTGTTCGCCCTAACTCCTGAGGACGCGAAAGGAGGGCTGCGCTGATGGCGCCCCGCACACCTCGGCAACGTTCAACACCGAGTGCCTCTGAGCTGCACCATGCGTGGCTCGAACTCGTCGACACTGACGGTCCGTTCCTAGCGATTGCCCCGCTCAAGCGGGTATGGCCGCAGGGCATGCCAGCCTTGGATGACACCCGGAAAGAGGCACTGCTATACGCCCGCAAGGACTTCGAAGCCGCATGGGAGACGGCAGACCGCGCCACCGGCGACGACGGCACGACCGATGACGCGTACCGCGTCGCCCGCGACAAATGGGTCGAGACCGTATTGCGCGATGTCGTCGGCTGGGCCGAATCCTTATCCTGGGGACCCGTCGCCGGCGTCACGGCTCAGTCGCCCAACCGTGCGGTCACCGTCGGTGCCGAGGCGGCCCTGCTGGCCCCCCACGGCGCTATCGGCGCGCTGGTGTCGGTGATCGATCCTGTCGACTCGTTGCGTCAGGTTCCCAGCGACTTGTGGGCGGCCACGCCGGTGGACCGAATGGAAGCGCTGCTGCGCGAGAACGACATTCCGATCGGCATCGTCACCGACGGGCGCTGGTGGGCGCTGGTGTGCGCACGTGCCGGCGCGATGACCGCCTCTGGAGTCGTCGACGCGCTCACCTGGGTGGAGGAACCGCGCACCCGCGACGCGTTCCTGATGCTGATCTCGCGCCAGCACATCATCGGCGGCAAGGAAGACGAGCGGCTGCCGGTGCTGTTCGAGGAATCCGTGGCTGCGGCCGAGGAGATTACCGAAGCCCTTGGCGCGCAGGTGCGTCGCGCGGTGGAACTGCTCATCCAGTCGTTCTCCGAATCGGCACGCGACGCTCAACAACGCGGCGAGCCCGATCCGCTACCCGCCGACACCCACCAAAGCTATGAAGCTGCGGTGACGATCATGATGCGGATCGTGTTCCTACTGTTCGCCGAAGAACGCGGGCTGCTGCCGTCGGGGGAGTTGTTCGAGCAAGGGTACGGCATTTCGCGCGAACTGGACCGGCTGCAAGCACGCGAGGCTGAGGAAAGCGAGGAGGCACTCGATGCCACCTCGCTGACGTGGCATCGATTGCTCGCTACGAGTCAGGCGCTCTACGGTGGTGCGTCCTTCGAGAACATGCGGGTACCCGCCTACGGTGGTTCTCTCTTTGACCCCGACCGATTCCCGTTCCTGACCGCACTCACCGCGCACGGAACCTTGGCCATCTCAGTATCCGACCGAGTGATGCTGCACGCACTGCGGTCGGTCCAGCAGGCAGTCCTCAAAGGTAGCGAGGTACGCCGAATTTCTTTCCGCGACATCGACGTCGAGCAGATCGGGTACATCTACGAAGGCCTGCTGGGCTACACCGCCGTCACAGTCGGTGAGACCTATCTCGGCCTGCAAGGTACCCGCGGCGAAGAACCGGAGATCTCGCTGCCTGAGCTGGAACGGCTTGCAGCGGCTAACACTGCGCCGAAAAAGCTAGCCGAGGCAGTCCGCGCACACATCGAACGCGATCAACCCTCGGCCAAACCCAAGTCGGCTGCCGCAATCGCCAAGGACATTGGCGCCCAGACAGAACCGAGTGTGATCAGCGCCTTGGCTCAGGCGGTCGGCGACGACACCGATTTACGTGAACGCGTGTTGCGGTGGCTGGGCATCATGCGGCAGGACCTCCGAGGCCGACCATTCGTGGTACTCAATGGCGGGCTAATGGTCAAGGAAACGCCATCCCGCAAGAACGCGGGAGCGCACTACACGCCCAAGTCGCTCGCCCGAGAGGTAGTCCTGCACGCCTTGCAGCCGCTGTGCTATGCGCCCGGCCCGTATCAGACTGCTGACGAATCTCACTGGCGCCTCAAATCTTCCGATGACTTGCTGAGTTTGAAGGTTGCTGATATCGCCTGCGGCTCAGGAGCGTTCCTTGTTTCGGCGGCTAGCTATCTAGCCGACCGGGTAGTCGAAGCGTGGACCGCTGAAGATCCCGCCAATGCCAACCGCAGTGACCTACACCGCCGTGCCATCCGCGAGGTCGTCGCGAACTGCCTCTACGGCGCCGACATCAACGACATGGCCGTCGAGATGTGCAAGCTCTCGCTATGGCTGGTGTCGCTGGATCGCGACCTTCCATTCTCGTTTGTCGACGACAAAATTTTTCTCGGCAACTCACTGCTGGGCATCACGAATCTCAACCAACTCCGCAAGCTGCACATCGACCCGTCACGTGTGCCGGTGGGCGACATGTTCGACATCTTCGACGTCGACATCGACGCCATCATTGCGAAGGCTGCCGACCTACGTCGCAAACTGGCGTCCGAAATTGACGAGAACGACCCGGCTCGCAACAGCGCCGCCAAACGGCGTCAACTTGCTCAGTTGCGTGACACTACAGCTAGTTTGCGCCAGATTTCGGATGGCATTGTGGCAGCGGGCCTTCCTTTAGGCGGAAGGCCCGGCAGGTCTCTCGACGAGGCATACGAGAACCTACGTATCGCGGTCAAGGCTGCACACGGCGAGTCTCGCCAACGCGATCCGACGATGCTCGATGCGATCATCGATCACGGTTTGACTCCGACAGTCAATACAGACTACGACCGCTGGCAACCTAACCATTGGATTATCGAAGCCCCCGACGTGCTGGTTGAGCGCGGCGGGTTCGATGCCATCGTCGGAAACCCTCCGTTCCTGGGGGGCACGAAATTGCCGAGCGCTATCGGTGAGAACATGCATGAATGGCTTGGAACGGTGCTTGGAACCGGATTCAAAGGCAAGGCCGACTTAGTGGCATTCTTTTTCCTGCGAGTGAGACACCTACTTTCCGCTACTGGAGTGCTTGGGCTGATCGCGACGAATTCGGTTGCGCAGGGCGATTCGCGTCGCGTCGGATTGGACCGCATGGTTTCCGAAGGATTTCAAATCTCTCGGTCAGTTCAAAGTAAGAGGTGGCCCGCAGCCTCAGTGAAGCTCCACTATGCGGCTGTCTGGGGAACAATCTCTCCAATTAGTCCTAAAGCGATATTGACGGCAGACGGTGTCGTTACCAAAAAAATAACATCGTTGTTGGAACCGGTTGGGCGTGTCGAGGGTGAGCCCGTCACGTTGCGGGAGAATGCGGATATTACGTTTGAAGGCGTTAAGACCGGGGGGACAGGGTTCTTGCTCAATGCCTCAGAAGCATCGTCGATGGCTGCGGTGGGTGACAATAATCGTGTTATTCGTCCCTACCTGTCGGGTGAAGACCTCAATACAGATCGAGTAATTGTCAATACCTGTGGATTGGTGTTTTTCAGGCGACCTCCGTTCCGGTCGGGGTGGCCGGGTTGTCGGCC
>NZ_JBJIAK010000085.1:0-12475 GCF_045310915.1 Mycobacterium sp. SMC-17
CCATCGTGGTGGATCATCTCGCTTCCCCCGCCAACCTTGCGGGATTCAGCGTGTCCAACACACGGGGTCAAGTCCCATCTAACCCACACAAGTGGCTCGAATTCGAGACCGTAGGCCAACAAATCAGGCAGATCGCGGCGCCGCGACGCGAACCGCCACGTACTCGTGCCCACCTGGACGCCAAGGCCATGAGCTTCAATTAAGTTTCTGCACAACCTATTTCACATCTTTTCCCGGTATACACGCAGCCTGGAACTCAGCTCCCCCCTGCCGGATCACGCCAGATGCCACCCAAATAGCGCACGATGGAACGCCGCGCGCTCATGAGGCGGCGGTTCGGTCTCGCCTGGCTGAGCTTCCACACACCCGAGAAGTGGACTTGGTGCCGTCGCAGCCTTCGGCTTGTTCCGCAAGATCAACTTTGTGAACGCCTCCACCAACGCGAGCGCGGCGCCCATAAGCGTGAACCCTGCCGTTGCAAGGTCGGCGACCGTCGTCGGTGCGCCGAACGCTTCGGTGGAGTCGGCGCGCCACGCCGCAAGCGAGTCGTAGTGCAGTTGCGTCATCCGGACATCGGCGCCTGGAAGCAGCTCGGGCATGGCTTCCAAGTTGAGGGCAATGGTCATCGAGTTCCCGTAGCTACGGCCCGGGTGCTGGTCCACCGGCAGGATGCCGTCATGGATGTGGTTGCGGAGCACCTTACATACGCCGGCGTACACGTGCAGACGCGTCACATCCGCCATGCCGACAGCGTCTTTCTCATATTCCTTCGCTAGGTGATCGGTCACGTAGCCACTCGCGTCCAAAGAGAAACGGAACCTCTTCGGGTCGCGCGTGGGATCGACGAGGAGCAGATATCGCCGGCCGTAGATATCGAAAGCCGCTGCGAGGTAAAGCAGTTGGCGGTCGAATGCCTCACTGGCGGTCTCAACCACATCTGCTCGTCCGTTACCGTTCATCGGGTTGGAAAGCGCTGCGAGCAAGTGGTCGAAGGCGCGAGCTGCGCGAGCCAGTCGGACGCGGATCGACTTGACCGCGGCCACGGTTTCGACGTCTCCCATACGACCGGCGAGGATTGGGAGAACGTCAAAGTACGGCATGTCAGATACCACACCCCAGTCGTAGAAATTCTCGATGGTGGCAGTGGACTCTGTCGTCTCCCACGTGCCGCCACCCATCAGGTCGCCGCGTTGAACATCGATTACTGGATTCGCCGTCATCCGCAGGTAGTGCCCGACCAGGGCCACAGCGTCGGCAGGGGTGACACTGGCAACCACGTCATTGTCCGCAACATCGGACCGACCGACCGTAGGAGATTCGGAGACGATGGCGTCGATGCCCACAGAACCGGCAGCAGCGGCGTAAGCGGCGGCATGGTGGCGTTGCTCCATCGTGAGCGGCTGTGTACCGGCCGGCGCCGTTTGGGCGTCGAGCTGCTGGTACACGTCGAAGAAGTGGGCCGTACCACGGGACCGCATCGTCTGAGTCTCCGTGGACACGCTGAACTGTCGGGTGTCGAGCACTTTCGAGGCCGCCTCCACATTGGTAAATCCGATCTGGCGGACCAGCGGTTCACCAAGTGCGGACAGCCACGATGCGGGAACGTCCTGGCCTACCGGCACCAACAACTGCACATCGACCTCATCGCGACCTAAAAACCTCGTGAATGGCCCGTCCGGTGGTGTGGGCAAGGTGGTGACGTCGATCCCAAGTCGCATCGGACGAGTAGCAGGACGAAGTGGGAACAGAGGCGGATGATCATCGCCCTCCTTGGTCGGCGGACGCACATATCTCATAAATCGCTGGTTGGGCTGCCCGCTCGGAAGGATGATCGTCATGGGCGCTAGCGTGCCACCGGAGTACGACAAAAATCGGTGCTGGCGTACACCCAGACAGGCGGCTACCAACATCACAGTTCCATCGCACAACCGTGGGGCTAGCGCCCACCGCCGCGGCCGGTGTTGCAACATGGAACACCATGAGCACCTCTGACACCCACGCTGCGCACATCGTCGCCACTGGGACGCTGGTGAGCATCGGCTACGAGGGCAAGACCGTCGACGATCTCGTCGCCCGGCTCCTCGAACAGGACGTGCAGGTGCTCGTAGATGTGCGGCTGACTCCTCTAAGTCGCAAGCCCGGACTGTCAAAAACAAAGCTGTCCGAGGCGCTCGCCGCCGTGGGCATCGGTTACGTCCACCACCGCGCACTGGGCAACCCGAAGAACAACCGCGCGGGGTTCCGAGCCGGCGAGCCCGAGTCCCGCGCCCGGTACCGCGACATCCTCGATACCGCCGAGGCGACCAACGCGCTGGCCCACGTGTCCGAGCTACTCGACGGTGGCGTCGTGGCGCTGCTGTGCTTCGAACACGATCACGCGGAGTGCCACCGGGACATCGTGGTACGCCAGCTGATGAAGGTGCGCCCAGACGCCGCCGTGGTGCACGTTTAGAAGAGGGCGTTCTCGATCTTCGGTCTCCACACACCGAGAACCGAGAAAACCCAATGTCGGGCGTTCTGGTTACCTACGTAGAAATAGATGTCGTTGTCCGCAGCCAGCATTTCATCGCGCCACTTCGTTAGCATCGCTTCACGGGTACGAGTGCGATCACCGTAGTCGCGCAACCACTTTCGGCCGCCCTGGCCAGCCTCCCAGTCGAGGACCTTCTGCTCGTGCCCCCTACAGTTCGCCGTTTCGCACTTGTATTTGTACTTGACGACGAACGGGGCTGGCTCCAGCGGAGCTAACGAGGAGCCGAACAAATCCGGCGCTGAAGCCTTGTCGATCTTCGCCTGCTCGGATTTACTCCACGGCTTTCCGTTCTCCACAGTGACCTTGATGTCATGCGGCTTGATCAACCCCAGTGACGGCGCCGACGTGACCATGTCACCTACCGGATTTTGCGCGAGCAACTCACACATCGTTGTCGCGCCGATCAGGTCACCAAGGTTCGTTCGACGCGCCTGCCAATTGCTGCTGGTACCTAGCCGATTGACGTGGGCCATCTCGTCCTGGCGCGGCCGGAACGACTCGGGACGGACGTCGTTTGACTGGTGATAGGTGCCGTTCACCCGGATTACGTCATATTTCTTGAAGGTCCTGTCGAAGTCCTCGTTACGGAACCGCACGGGGTATAAGCGAATCCACTCAGCTGATCCACGATCGAGGCGGACTCCAGCTACGCAGACGGTCTCCAGGTACTTGTCGCTGGGGTTCGGGTAAGTCTTGACGGTAACCATCACCTCGGCGGACTCTTCGCCCGGCCGCGGAGGTTTCAGCTCGACTGACCCCGCAGCTACCTGTGAATCCCCGTCTCCCATTCCGGCAGGGTAACCACCGCGATCGTCAATTCACGGGAGGCTGACGCTCAGTGTTCCCCGGTACGCGAATTCCATCAGGAGTCCACATCGGTACGGGCTACTCGGGGTCGGTCACGACCTTGAGCGCCACCCACGACCCCGCGGCCCTTATGGCCGACTCCGTGGCGAACATGTAATGCCAATCGCCGTAATCCTCTTCGTCGTCGCGGACCTGCCGCGCCCAGGTCTCCGCCGTCTCCTTCTTGCGGAGAACATCTGCGTCGTTCGCAGACCGGTCAGCCTTGCCCTCGATCAGCCAGTACACTCCAGCGGTGTCAATGGCGATAAAGTCCGGGAAGTAGTTCCCGTCCTGCGCTGTCGGGATGAATGCGGGACCGTTCGTGTACAGCCGCAGCCACCACGCGATATCGGGGTCGCGATCAAGCAGGTGCGCGATCTGCCACTCTGTCGTTCCCGCGTCGAACTCCGCTGTGGGCATGATGTTGCGCTGCCATCCCCCGAAATGAACGCGCTTGACGAACTGGTCGTTGTGGGCGTCCAGCGGCGACTCAACGACGACGGGCTCGATCGGAAGTGGCACCGGCACAAGGTCGTACGTCATCTCTCGCGCCCGCCGACTGTATGCGGCGCGGATCAGCGCGCTCATGCCGCTGATAGCCTGCTGGCGGCGGTTTTCACCCCACTCCGCGGTCTCGTTACCGTGCACCACCCCTGCGCCTTTGAGGAAGGCATCGGTGATACGGCGAGCAGCGCGCTTCTCAGAAGCGGTCTCCGCAGCCTGCCTGGATATCGCCGCGGTGAGGTCCTGCCGGATAGTGTCCATACCAGTCAGTGCCTGCTGCGCTTCGACGTTTTCCTGCGGCTGAACCGTAATGACGATGTCGTCGTTCGTACGCTCGGCTACCAGGGCGTCCAGGGATAAGAACGTGGGCACCTCGGTGACGAACCGGGCGCCGGCGGCCCGTGCGTCCCCATCGGGGATGTTGGACAGCGAGAACGCCGCATACGTCATCCGAGACTCCCGCCGCGGAAATACGATCTGCGGCGCTCCCTCACAGCGATAGATCGGCTTCGGCGTCGGCGCTGATGTTCGTTGCTCGGTCTCGATGACGAAGAGCGCGGCCTCAGCGTCGTCACCCTCACCGATGACGATCAACGGCCGCGGCACACCAGGCGCGCCTCTGTCTGTCTCGCCGTCGCCGCTAATGCTCTGTTGGCCTGACGACTCGACTCCGACGGCCGATGTAGGCGACTTTGCGCCTTCGGCCGGGTCCAGCACACCAGCCGTAGCGGCTCCATGCTCGTCTACCTCAATCTGAGCTGGCGGAGTCTCGATGCGCTCGCGCAGCACGTCCTTCTGCGCCAACAACTGTTGATACGAGTCGTGAGCAACGAGGTCGATCTGGTCCACCGTGGACACCCCGGTCAGGGAGCCGAACGGCAAGCGTAGCCCCCGACCGAGGATCTGCTCGGTGAGCCCCTGGGAGGCGAGTCGTCGGAGCGCGACGATCACCGCAATGTTCCGGACATCCCAGCCTTCCCGGAGCATGTTCACGCTCACGATTGCGCGGATCGGTGAATCTTGTGACTCGCAGGCCGCCAACGCAGTCAGCGCTTCGTCGGAGGACTGCGACGTGATCGTAAGAACCGCGCTGCCGCTGCCGATAAACCCGTCCTGGGCAAGGAGCTGCGAGACCTCGTTGGCGTGATCGATCGAGGTGCACACGACGAAGAGGATCGGTCTGACCGGAGTCAAGTCCGACCGCGCTTGCAGGAAGCTCAGATAGGCGTCTTCTTTCTTCCGCAGCAGGTGACATGCATCGGCAAGTTGAGTCCGTTCGTCCTTTGTGCCATCGGTTCGGTGCACGATCACTGGCGTCTTGACGTAGCCGTCGGCGATCGCTGCGCCAAGGGTGTACTGGAACACCACCTTGCTGAGGTCGGAGGCGGCTGGCGTCGCTGTCAGGCCGATCAGTGCGCGGGGGTTCAGCTCGCGTATCGCCGCAGAGAACGCCGCGGCCCTCTCGTGGTAGATGTGATGCTCGTCGGCGATAACCAGCAGATCGTCTGCCCCTTCCAGAAACGCGTAGAGGTCATCACCAAGATTTTCGTCGGTCGCCCGAATCCTCCGCGATACCCGGTCGGTGGGCCGTAGCAGCTGCTGGACGTTGAACACGAAAACCTTCAGTTCGGCCGGGTCACGTAGCGCTGCAGCGATACTCGCTGACCGGAAGTTGTCCGGCGTGATGACCACTGGTACATGGTCAGCGCCGGCAACATACTTTGTGCTTGCCGTGTCGAAGTTTGCGAGAGTTTTGTTCTGGATGACGCTGCCCGGGGTAACCACAAGGACGTGGCGAACCCCCTGCGCCGCGGCATAGTCCACCAGCGACGACATCAGATAGGTCTTGCCCACACCCGTGGCGAGATCGGCGACCAACTCCGGAAACTTATCGGTAGCCCCGTCTTCGACGAGCGCCTTCACGACCGCTTCAAGCGCCTGTCTATTGGGATCCCGCAAGTCGAACCGCGCCGCGATTTCGTCGATCAGCGCCCCATCGAAGGCAAATTCCACCGTCACCTCACTTCACCACCCGACGCGGGAACAGGTCACGCGGTGCCTTCTTCAATCGCGACCCAGGCGACAACTCCGTCAGCAGGGCTTCAGCGTCAGGCAACACCATCTTCGCCACGAGAATTGCCCGTTCCTTCTCCAGTAGGTGCTCGACGACGGTACGAACCACGACCTCGTCAGCGACGCCGTCGATCACAGCAAGGCGTTGGCGTCCACGGATTCCGCAGAAGACCGGGTGGTCGGGGGTGAGTGTGAACTTGAGTTGGGCCGCAACCGACTTCGACCACTCACCGTTCACGGCCGCCGAAGACAAGTAGACGTCACCGTCTTCCTCGTCAACCTCGTACATGGACGGTCCAACGACAAGATGCGTGAACCCGCCACCTCCGAACCAGTTCTTGGTCTTTGTGTCGCGAGTCTTGGTCGCGGCCCTTAGTGCACGGATCGTCGGCGCGTCGAGGTCCTCACGGCCCTTGACCACTTTCCCGAGCAGCCGCGTGAATTCCTGCGCCTCCTTTGGCGTCATGCCCCCCGGCAGGCCGTCCGCGGTCGCATCGACACGCTCCACTGACTGGGTGACCCCGCCGGGGTCGGCCCCCTCGACCACGCGCAAAAGTCTTGGTTTGGTGAACGTCTCCATGGTCGCGTCGAGCAGCTCGCTGGTGATCCAACGCCGACCCATCTTGTGTGCGACCGCCGCGGTCGTTCCGGAGCCTGCATAGCAGTCGAGCACGAGTTCTCCGGGCCGCGTGCCGATGGTGAGGATCCGCTCAAGTAGTCGTTCCGGCTTTGGAGTCGGGAACGGGTTAACTTCGGAGAACAACGCCTTGATCTCAGCCTTAGCCTCCCGGTTGTGCCCGACGACTGAGTTCGTCCACCACGTCGACGGTGCGAGTCCCTGGTTCGGCACATATGCCTTGCGTCCGAATCCACCTTCGCCACCAGAGCGCAACAAGATTGCTGGCCAAGTTCCGGCGTCGTACCGCGCGATCGCTCGCTTCCGTGCGATCTCGAGCGGATCTGCGAGCATGACCGCACATACGCCGGGCCGGACTTCATCGGGCGACATTCCGCACAAGTCGGCACGCTTGACCGCGTCGTCGATATCGCGCAACTCATATGCGGTGTACTCGCTCATAATCGACAGAATCTGTGCCTGTTCTGTCCACCAGTGGCGGCCACGTGCCGGATAGACAAGCTCACCGGTCATCGGATGCTGAATGGCATACACCATGCCCTGGTGCGTTTGCGCCCCTGGCGCTGACGGGTTGTCATCGAACCACGGCAGCGGGTCTCCGTCCGTTGAACTGAATCGGGCGTCTGACTCGGCTGTACGCGGGAGCCGTTCTGGCCGCCATTCCGCCGATGCTCGATAGACGAGGATCGTGTCGTGATCCACCGACAGTTGAGCGGCGTCGTTTCGGGTCGAATCGGCCTTCTGCCATACGACTTCCGCGACGAAGTTGTCCGAACCGAAGACCTCGTCAAGCACGCTTCGGCATCGGTGCACCTCCACGTCGTCCAGGTGCACCCAGATGGACCCGTCCTTCGCGAGCAGCGGCTTCATCTGCCGCAGCCGATCGCGGATCATTGTGAGCCAGATCGAGTGCTCGATGTTGTCCTCGTAGTGCGAACTCGGGAACGCCTGCTGTGTGTTGAAGGGAGGATCGATGTACACCAGCTTCACCGAACCGAGGTACTTCGCTGACCACTCAGGTGTCTTTGCGAGCGCATCGAGTGCGTGCATCGCATCGCCCGTGATCAGCAGGTTGTCCGTCGTGGGCACCGGGAGGCCGTCCGGCCAGTCGCCTGCAGCCGGGACATCCCCCACGCGCTCAACTTCGTGGAGGAGCCGGATCTCACGCACCCGGGGGTCGTCGCGGTCGGTAAAGGTGTAGTCGTATCGGCCGTCGCCGGCGGACAGAAGGGCTTTGTCCTTGTCGGTCCAGGTCAGCTCCAGCCGGCCGGTGTGCTTCGCCACGGTCCTCCATCTCGTGTCCTGATCCGCTGGGGAGCCTAGTCATTGCACCTGACTGCAGCTGGCCGCACCGCCGACACCACATCAATCAGGTAACCGTCACCTGCGGCTTCGACGCCGACAAAGCCGCACTGATAGTCATCCCTTGCTAAGAGACCGCGATATCCCGCTGGCGCGTCAGCACGCGTGACGGTCCCGTGATGCACGCTGCATCACCACCTACTCCAACAGTTGGCGGGTCCCGTCGATGGCATCGGCCAGGGTGGGCGCGGTCTGCAGCTGGTCGAGCAACACCCACAAGCGGGCTGCGCGGTAGTTCTTGCCGGTGGGGATCGGATCGAACGGAGGGATGCGGGGGCCAAGGGTGTATACGGCGTGGGGTGTGGTGGTCACCTCGTTGGCGGGCACATCTGGAAAGCGTTGCAGCAGTGAGGGAATCACCTCGGCGTGGGTGACGCGGTGAATGCGCTGCACGTGCCCGTCCCAGCGGAACGCCATGAAGTTCGGTGGCTCGGCGGGCCAGCCGTTGCCGGCGCCGTACGGGTGGAAGTAACAGTGGCCATCGGTGACGTACTCCAAAAACGTGCGATCACCGCCGTCGCCGGGCTTGGCGCGATTGAGCACGACGCAGTAGGTCGTGCAGTCCTTCGGGCTGCGCATCCGGATCACCTCTTTCAGATAGGCGTGCAGTTCGTCGAGCCAGACCCGTTCGGTGCCGCGGCAGGTGCGGCGGGCAGCCGTGATGTCGTCGAGGACCTCGGTCCACGGAAGGTGCACGACGGGGATGCCGTCGATGCTGGCGGGCAGGCCGCAGGCGGTGGCCAGGTCACCGGAGGCCTGCGACAAGGTAACCAGCACCCCGCCGGCAGGGTGCTCGTGTTCGGTGATGCGGCCGGCGTACTGGGCGAGCTGGCTGGCGGTGGGCACGATCCACCCGCCTTTGGCCTCGAAGATCACCAGTGCCCCGGGCAGGTGCATCTGCAGGTCGGTGCGGCCTTCGCTGCCGCGGACCTCCAGGGCCAAGGTGGCCTCGCCGGCCGCTGGTGGTGTGACGGTCGGCCAGACCCGCGCCAGGACATCGGCGCGCAGAGTGGGGCTGCGGGTCAGGGTGTAGCCAAGAGCTGCGGTGAGGTCGTTCTCCAGGGTGCCCATGAGGCTGTAGACCGACGGCACGGCGCTGCTGTGGCGGGTGAGTTCGGTCATCGCCCGATCATGCCGCAGGTCGACGCAGTGCGGCCGAATCCGGGGTTCGGCGGTCAGTTATGGCCGTTTCACCAAAATTAGCGTCGGAGCCCCAACTGAACTGCACCTATTCTGGGATATAGGGGACTGGCCAGAGGGGGGGTGTCCATGGCGGACATGGTTCGTGTCGACAGCGAGGGCCTGCACGCACACGCCGCACTCTGCGACACCGTGTCCGCAGCCCTGACCGCCGCCGCGTCGCCAGCAGCAGCCGGTGCGGCTCACCAGGCAACGGCAACCGCAGTAGCCAGCGGCAACAATGCAGTGGAGCAGGCCGCCTCGGCGTTGTCAGCCCGGGCCACATCGACTGGGTTCAAGTTGCGCACCGCCGACGGCGTCTACCGCACGACCGACAACGATTCGGCGCAGTCGATTACCACAACCGTGCAGGTCTGATGCCCGCCGCCGGCACTTCCGCTGCGGGCGGTGTTCCAACCGCAACTGCGGGCGCCACGCTGACCCGTGCCCAGATCGAGGCGTGGGATATCACGCACCTGGAGACCGCCGCGGTCCACTGGTCCACAACCGCACAGGCCTGGGAAGGCCACTTCGACACGATCCACCAGGGAACCCTCCGGCCGGGCGGCACTGTGTGGGAAGGCGACGCCGCCGACAAGGCAGCCGAACGCAGCTGGGGCGACCTGGTGAAGGTGCGCGGCGCCGCCGATGGCCTGCACAGCGCCAGCGGCTTCGCCCGAAACGGTGCGGAGGACATCGCTTGGGCCAAGCGGCAGGTGCTCACCGCGATCGAGGAGGCGGAGCAGGCCGGTTTCATCGTCGAGCAGAACCTGTCGGTGACGGACAAGAACACCAGTCCGCTGATGCGGGTCCCGGCGGGCCGGCAACAACAGGCGCAGGCATTCGCCGTCGAAATCGGTTCGCGGGCACAAACTCTCGTGACCATGGACAAGACGGTGGCTGGGAAGATCACCGCTGCGCTGGACCCCGTGCGGGCGCTACGGTTCCAGGAAGCCCCGGCGCCGGAGGAACCCGGCCCAGCGGTGCAGGCCGTCGACTACCACTTCAAGCAGGATGAGCAGAAACCCAATCCGAACAGTGATGGACGCAATCCGAAATTCCCGGACCACAAACCGAATGGCGAGTGGGCACCGGGAAACAGCGGCGTCGACGGCCATGCCGCGGCACAAAACACCTTCGACGAGATGGAATCCCTCGGCATTCCGCTGATCCGTCAGGAGGTGCAGGTCCGGGTCTTCGATCCAGCGACCGGCAAAATGCGCACCCGCAAGTACGACGCACTCCGACCGACCGGTGTGCCCGGCCAGTACATCGGACTCGAGCACAAGACGAACGAATCGCCCTACACAGAGAACCAGACCGCGGTCGACTCCATCGTCAACTCAGGTACTCCGGCGCGCGGCATGCTCAACGGTCAGCCAATCGAGGTGGTGCAGGCGCAGGAGGTCCGTGTGCCGTGGCCACCGCCTGAAGCGAATGTCCCTGCCCCGGCGCCCGCACCGGGAGCAAGCGGCGGGTATCCGGGAATGCCGGAACCGCCGAAGATGTGGAAAGACGACGGCCAGCCGCTGATCCCCCGTGCGGGTGACAACCCGTTCCCAACCTGGGGCACGCACATCTCTCCCGACGAGCTGGCCAAGTCGGGCGATCCGGAGCTGAGTAATCTCGGCAAGTTCTTTCAGGGCATGTTCGGCCGGGACCCCAACGATCCAGATAACCACGCATGAGGCGCCACCCCG
The DNA here is from genome assembly GCF_045310915.1 of Mycobacterium sp. SMC-17. NCBI lineage: Bacteria > Bacillati > Actinomycetota > Actinomycetes > Mycobacteriales > Mycobacteriaceae > Mycobacterium > Mycobacterium sp. SMC-17. The sequence continues at coordinate 10,835 of NZ_JBJIAK010000085.1, forward strand.
GTGCTGTCACTCCTCATAGATAGGCTCAGAGATATGGGAACGTCCGCTTACACCCACGTCGTCAAGTACGACGGCGGCGTGTTCGCGATCTCCATCGGCAGCAACGCTGACCGCAGCGAGTTCGCCGACCCACTCAGCCGTCTCAATGGAACCAAGCCATGGGCGCTGACCTTGTTCGCACTGCCAGACGGACTCGACCACGGAGCCATGATTGCCGCAGGCCGGGAGGCCGACGCCTACTTGCAGGCCGGCGGCTCGGCCAACGCGATGACGGTGCAGATTCGCAAGCCAGGCGGTCAGCAGTGGGATGTGGAATCGGTCCGGTACATCGTCGGACGCCCACACAACGCACCGGAAGCGCTGGACGTGCCGATCACGCTCCCGCGCAGCGTAGAGACGGTCAGCAGCTCTGAGGTGTTCGGCGCGGAAGAAGCTGCCGACGTGTTCTTCGGCTACTACCGCACCGGCAACATCCCGCCCAGCTACGTCTTGCGCCCAGTGGAGGGCTACACCGCTGACGGGCACAACATCGACCTGCGCAGCGGCGCCACCGAATAGGTATCCCTGCGGCGCGGGCTACCGCGGCCAGGACCCAGTGCGTGGACACCCCTACGCCGAAAGGGCCTCATAACAGATGTCAGCTCGCGTCGTGAGGTCGGTTTTCTGCGAGGTACTCGACTTTCGTGTAGGGCTGTCCAGCCGCACGGCGGCGCTCGGCCTCTTCGAATGCTTTCTGCGTTTCGATATGACCGGCGTGAATCCGTAAGTACAGAAACAGTTCTCGGTCAAGGGCATAGACACCCGGTATCGGGTGCGTGAGGTGCCGTCCGAGTAAAGCGTCAGGTGGCTGGGCGTTGGGGTCACCGGCTTCGATTCGCTGTAACGCTTCCTTGGAGACTTCGTCAGCCGCGGATTCTGCGCTGTCGGCGACCACATACCAGTCGACGCCCGGGTACTCGGCGCGCCATCGGTGGTCGCTCGTCTGGGTGATGACTGGACGAACGTGGACCGCATATTGCTCATAAAGAGCGCTGAGGTCTCCTACACGCCCTGCATCGTCACGACCACCTTCCACCATTTCCAGCATGGCCTCCTGAAAGCCGGCAGATGTCGGTCGGCGGTCGGCTTGGGCTTGTTTAATCGCGGCCGGGGAGACTCCCCGCCGCCGGTTAGTCGATTCCATCGGCTGCTGTCCGGCCCCAGTCGCGGCCCTCTTCGATGGCAGCGGGGTGTTCAGCTTCGGCGAGGGTTGCGACGCGTTCGGCGGCGAACGCCTCTTCTCGCTCGGCGTGCTTGGAACCATCCTCAAGGACAGTCATTCGGGCCAGTCCTCCCGCAGGTCGTCCAAGTAACCCGGAGTGAAGGTGCCGGTCAGCGATCCGGCCGTGATTTCGATAGCGCGACGAGAGCGGACAGCCGGCTCGTCATCACGCATTTCGAAGAGGATCTCCGTCAATGTCCGGTCGCGGTCTGATGCTGGCTCATCGGATACTTCGGGCGTCGGGAAGTCACGTGTGCCCGTTGACTCGGAACTCGGGCACTGCGGTGTGGTACTCATGCGGCCCTGTCGCCTGCCATGAGGATGGGACCAGTGTGACCTGATTTTTGCCAGGGTGATGGGACCACCTGGATTGCCAGTTA